>NZ_AP025313.1:0-5000 GCF_036492635.1 Aureibacter tunicatorum | reverse complement strand
TAGTCGGGACCTAAGGCGAACCCGAAAGGGGTAGTCGATGGACAACGGGTTAATATTCCCGTACTTGCTTAATACAGTGATGGAGTGACGGAGTAGTGAAAGCCTCGCGCGCTGACGGAATAGCGCGTTGAAGGGTGTAGGTATAGGACCGGTAGGCAAATCCGCCGGACCTGCTGAAACCTGATAGTACAACAATCCTTCGGGAGCGTTGATAGTAGGCCTAATCAGACTTCCAAGAAAAACTTCTAAGCGTTACGTATTGAGCAACCCGTACCGCAAACCGACACAGGTAGTCAAGGAGAGAATCCTGAGGTGCTCGAGTGATTCGTGGCTAAGGAACTAGGCAAAATGACCCTGTAACTTCGGGAGAAGGGGTGCTTCCTCCATTAAGGAGAAGCCGCAGTGAAAAGACCCAGGCGACTGTTTAACAAAAACACATGGCTTTGCGAAATCGAAAGATGATGTATAAGGCCTGACACCTGCCCGGTGCTGGAAGGTTAAGGGGGGACGTTAGCTTCGGCAAAGCGTTGAACTGAAGCCCCAGTAAACGGCGGCCGTAACTATAACGGTCCTAAGGTAGCGAAATTCCTTGTCGGGTAAGTTCCGACCTGCACGAATGGTGCAACGATCTGGGTACTGTCTCGGCCACGAGCTCGGTGAAATTGTAGTAACGGTGAAGATGCCGTTTACCCGCGACGGGACGGAAAGACCCCATGAACCTTTACTATAGCTTCACATTGGTATTGGGTAATTGATGTGTAGGATAGGTGGGAGACTTCGATCCTGCGTCGCCAGGCGTAGGTTAGTCGTCCTTGAAATACCACCCTTCAATTATCTGATGCCTAATCCCACAAGGAGACAGTGTGTGGTGGGTAGTTTGACTGGGGTGGTCGCCTCCAAAAGAGTAACGGAGGCTTTCAAAGGTTCCCTCAGTACGGTTGGTAATCGTGCGAAGAGCGCAATAGCATAAGGGAGCTTGACTGTGAGACCTACAAGTCGAGCAGGTAGGAAACTAGGATATAGTGATCCGGTGGTTCCGCATGGAAGGGCCATCGCTCAAAGGATAAAAGGTACTCTGGGGATAACAGGCTGATCTCCCCCAAGAGCTCACATCGACGGGGAGGTTTGGCACCTCGATGTCGGCTCGTCACATCCTGGGGCTGGAGAAGGTCCCAAGGGTTGGGCTGTTCGCCCATTAAAGTGGCACGCGAGCTGGGTTCAGAACGTCGTGAGACAGTTCGGTCCCTATCTGTCGTGGGCGTTAGAGATTTGAGAGGACTTGACTTTAGTACGAGAGGACCGAGTTGAACGAACCGCTGGTCTATCAGTTGTGCCGCCAGGTGCATCGCTGAGTAGCTACGTTCGGATGAGATAAGCGCTGAAAGCATCTAAGCGCGAAACTCACCTCAAGATGAGATCTCTTTATAAGGGTCGTTATAGACGATGACGTTGATAGGCTGCAGGTGTAAAGTCAGAAATGGCAAAGCCGAGCAGTACTAATTGCCCGTAAGCTTTCTCGTAGGGCTTCGCCCCCTGAAATTCAATAGAAATACAATCGAAACATATCTTTTCTTTCATATCGTTTTGTCATCAAAATATTCAAGAGTTTATGGTGATTATTGCGGCGGGGATCACCTCTTCCCATATCGAACAGAGAAGTTAAGCCCGCCCGCGCTGATGGTACTGCCGTAAAAGGTGGGAGAGTAAGTCGTCGCCATTTTATTATTCAAGCCTCATATTATACATGAGGCTTTTTTATTTTGAATACAATTATTTAACATAATATTTTTTAGATTAAAAACAGTTTTTTGGATTTAATTCTTACCGTTTTTTTCAAAAAAATGATTTCTAGCATTTGTACTAAACACAATTAAAACATATGCATTAAACGTTTTTTTCAATAGGACTTTTATACTTATAAAATCATAAACAAACCCAACAGCTAAATCGATAAAGATAGAAAAAGAACTTATCAAGTTGTAATTAAAAATCACTGATAGACGCCTGTTTTCACATTTCTGCGTCTTTAAAAACCACCGATCAACACCAACTTTCACATTTCTGCGTCTTTATCTGCGTCTTTAAAAACACCGATCAATACCAACTTTCACATTTCTGCGTCTTTAAAAACACCGGTCAACACCAACTTTCACATTTCTGCGTCTTTAAAAAACACCGGTCAACACCAACTTTCACATTTCTGCGTCTTTAAAAACCACCAATCAACACCAACTTTCACATTTCTGCGTCTTTAAAAACACCGATCAACACCAACTTTCACATTTCTGCGTCTTTAAAAACACCGATCAACGCCAACTTTCACATTTCTGCGTCTTTAAAAACACCGATCAACACCAACTTTCACATTTCTGCGTCTTTAAAAACACCGATCAACACCAACTTTCACATTTCTGCGTCTTTAAAAACACCGATCAACGCCAACTTTCACATTTCTGCGTCTTTAAAAACACCGATCAACACCAACTTTCACATTTCTGCGTCTTTAAAAACACCGATCAACGCCAACTTTCACATTTCTGCGTCTTTAAAAACGCCGATCAACGCCAACTTTCACATTTCTGCATCTTTAATAATTTGAAATTTTCATTCAATTTCAAATTACGTAACACGAACCTTAAGCATTATGTTAAATTTAAAAAATCATATTTTAAATTCCCTCTACATATAACTTATGAAGTAATTCATTAACTTTAACTTTAACTCCAAGCTTAGCTTATCAAAGTAAATAAAAAAGCTTTAAATAACTGACTATAAACTAATTAAGATCTAAAATCTAACCATATTACAGAATAGATATACTCATACTTATCATTGTTTTTTACACATTTCTTATGATCACATAAATAATAAATAGAAATAGAAAAACACACATGAATTAATATAATTATATTTTAATTCAAAAAACACCTTTCCTAAAAAAACAGATTATATCTTACAAATGACTTTATATTAATTATAAATATTAGAGATTATCAAAATGAATCAGACCAAAATAATTTTAAACTAAAATTACACCTTATTATAGAAATAAATCATTAGAATAAAATTAGAATAATACAATAAATAAAATATAAGAATACCCTATAAAATTAAACATCAATACCGTATTTATCTTTCATATATTTCTTATAATCCATCATTGACTTTTCTTCATCAGATCCATACTTCCTAATCAGCCATGCACCAAAATTTATCTTTGCATTTCTTGTTGGATTCCCCTCTTTCCATTCTTTTAAATATCTCTGCACAACTCCCATTGTGTGATCTTGATTATCATAAAGGTATTCATAAAGATCATCTTCAACTTCACCAGACAAATACTTATCTAAAACCTCAGACCATTTCTTTTCATATTCTTCTTTTGCTTTATCAATATCTATATGATCATCATATAAATCATTTTCTCCTACCTCTACATATTCTTCATAATATTCCTCTGAAGTCTTATTAAAGCCCATTTTAGCATTGTATTCATCAACATAAAAACCTCCCATAAGAGCTCTTAATACATACCCTGTAACACTCTTAATATCTTTCTTTTCATCAACTTTCTGAATAGTATAATCAACCAACCCCTTATTATATTCAGATAGCATTTTTTGATACATAACAGTAGATATATCTCCTTTTTTCACAGAATCTGGAATTCTATTATCTACCTTCGTATTATTTATTAAACTCAGATCCCCATTATCCAAAAGATCGCTTTCTGACTGTATCTGAACTCGAGAATTTCCTGAAATAATAAACTCTATACCAATAACAGCTCTACCCTTTTTCAATAAATTATACTTCACTTTTATATCAGAATACACATTGATTTCTGCAACTGCTACATCAATAACTCTCTTTCTAAAATCATAAAATCTCTTATACCTATCTTTCACCTCCAACATGTCTTTTAAGAGCTCTAAGTCGAACTTTCGACTTTTTATGTTAGGATAGTACTGGATAAGCAACTCATATACACGAATAGAGTAGGCACTTTTAAAGCTATAAACATTATGTAAAAAGTAAGTTGTAAATTGCTCTTTTAGGTTTAAAAAATAAGGCCTCATTTCCATTGAAAATCGTATGTAAATGTAGTCCTTTCCATACTCTCCTCTAGCCTCAGTTATAAAAGATAAAGCCCTCCATCTTTTACCTTCTTGTATTCTTATAGAGCTATTAGTTAGGCCTTCAGCAGCTTCCCTGATGTGCCTATAGCTTCCTGTTGGAATTTTTGTACCTCTTTCTAGACCCAAGATATCATGTATGGGAATCTTGTATTCCGAAGTTTCATCAGTATCCTTAATCAAGGTTGTCATAAGAAGAATTATTCTCTGTTGATACAAAGAAAATCCATTACGAGAATTAACTAGTTTATTACTCTTTTTAACCAGTTTATAATTCCCTTTTTTCATAAAAGAAAAATCAGGCGTAGACATATTTTTTTAGCTCTATACAGTACCTTTTGTTTCACATTTAAAACAACTCTTTCTAACGTCATTTTTTGTACTTTTCTAATAAATGACTCCTAAAAAAAGTTATCCACATTTTTTACTCAAAAATCTGTCGTCAATTTAAGTTTTTCTCGTCGTTTACTCAAAAATCTGTCGTCGTTTACTCAAAAATCTGTCGTCTTTTACTCAAAAATCTGTCGTTTTTCGACCTTGTAACGACCTGTATATCAAATAGTTACAAGGCCCTAAAATATGTTAAATAGTTAAAAAATGTTACAACAACGCGCGGGCGTACATCGTGCGCGCGACTTAGTAATCTATAAGCTCTTAAGTTTTTCTCGTTTTTGAATTTTTTAAAGTGCGTTTTTGTAAATTTTGCTGTTGAATTTTTTAAATATTTCTCTCATTAAAAGTGTAATTACCTAAAAATCAGTAATTTACGATTTAGTTGAAAATTTATTCGAAAAAAAAACAGCAAGTGTTGCCGAATTTAAAAATCCTTCATACCTTTGCATTCGCTTTTCAGAAAAGCAAACA
>NZ_AP025312.1 GCF_036492635.1 Aureibacter tunicatorum | reverse complement strand
TAAATGTTTTAAGAGGGTGTAATTATCTGATTATAAGTTTTTTATATATATTAAAAATAACAATCGTATCATAAAAGGTGGGTAAATTAACGTGAAAGGTGGGTGAATTAACGTGAAAGGTGGGTAAATTAACGTGAAAGGTGGTTGTTTTTAACGTAAGATCGTATAGAACTCCTCTAAAGGTGGGTAAATTAACGTGAGAATGCTATATTTACAATTAAGAACTATTTTTGTTATATGATTGTAAATACATGACGTTAATTCTCTCTCCCAATATGCTGGATTATAAGATTATCAAGTCCAATAAATACATTAATTCAAAACAATCTAATATTTCGATTAATGCGCAAAAGATTCTTGTGTTTGCGATGGCTATGATAAAACCTGAGGATACTGAATTCATGGATATTCAGATTCCAGTGAGATTGATTTTGGGAAAAGGAGATCAAGTTCTTCAGGGTTATGATTACAAAAAAGTGAAAGAAGCTGCTTCGGAATTGATGGATTTGAGAATAGAAATAGAGAGAAGTGACGGGCGGTGGAAAAAAATAAACTTTGTGAGCACATCGGAAGGGCAGGACGGGGCTCCATTTATAAAGTTCAGGTTCAATGACGCTGCCAAGCCATATTTGTTGAATCTTCGAGATAACTATACTCAATATGTGCTTAAGTATGTCAATAATTTTAAAACCAATTTTTCATTTAGAATCTATGAGATATGCAGACAGTATTTGAAGATTGGAAAAAGGGAGATTAGTGTTGACCGGTTTAGAATGTTGCTCAATTTAGAACATAAGCATAAGCGATGGCAAGACTTGCGTAGAGAAGTCATAGAGAAGAGCTTGAAAGAAATCAATGAGTATTCGGACATACATGTAGCTTATGAAGTGTTAAAGACAGGTCGTAGAATCACCGATATCGTGTTTTTGATTTCTCCCAACACAAACAGTGGGTTTAATGAGAAAATGCTTGGAATGCCTATAGAAATGCAAATAAAGAGCGGTTATCATATTAATGAAGCTGTAAGGGGCATGGAAGAAATGATTCCTATGCAGGAAAAGAGTGATGGATTGGAAAAGAACAGTGAAACTAGAGAGGAGGAAATCGCTCGTTTGGCTCGAATAGAAAGGAAGAAATTGGAGGAGCAAAGAGCTTCTGTGAAGTCTGAATTATATAATCAATACTACTTGGACATTCGAAAAGAATACGTAACTAATTTTGGAATGGAATTTAAGAAAAAGTATGTGGATTGGGTTCAGGAGCATGGCAATTTGGAAGAACGAAAATCATTACAAGAGTTGATAGAGCTACGCGATAAAGCTTCGCAAAAATGTTGGAATTTTTATGGAACTTTTCTCATTCGAAATTATGGAACTTCTGAAGATCGAAAATGGCTTGATATTGATGCATGGTGGGAAGACAACAAGTCTATTGAACAAGGAGGTGGTGAGGAACCATTTTAAAAAATATATGAGTGGGTATACAGCAAATATTATGAAGTTTTTAGAAGGATCGTATCGCTTATTTTTTTTAAATCATAAAATCATTGATAACTTTCAGCGGATTAATTTTTTGAGTATGTCCAACGATAATTTCATAGAAAATCTGGAAAGATGAAAAAGGTAATTTCGATAATCAATCATAAGGGAGGTGTGGGCAAAACCACGACAGCTGTTAACTTGTCCAAGGCATTGGCTTTGAGTGGACATAAAGTGTTGATGATAGATATAGATCCGCAGGGAAATCTTTCTCAGAATTTTGGATTTGAAAACCCGTCGGATCAATTGATAAATGCGCTTGTGGATGGAAAACTGCTACCTGTCCAGGTTGTGGACGAAGGTTTGTTTTTGGTGCCATCTGGCATTGACTTGATAGAAGCGGAGTCTTCATTGGTGAATGTGATGTCAGGAATCGCTCGACTAAAAAGAGCGCTTGCGCCTGTTCGAAATGAATATGATTATGTGATTATCGATTGTCCTCCAAGCTTGAATATTTTGTCTCAGAATGCCATCATAGCTTCTGATAGTGTCATAGTGGCTGTGGAACCAACTAAATTTGCAAGTTCCGGGCTTGATAGGATGTTTGAGTTGATTAAGGATGCTCAGCATGACATGAATGAAGATTTGAAGATCGAGGGGATACTTTTTACGATGGTGGATAACAGGCTGGCGATACAGAAGTATGTTCAGCAGTTGGTTAGCGAGACATTTGACGACTTGCCTGTTTTTGAGACTGTGATAAGAAGAAATGTTGCTTTGCAGGAAGCTTCTTTCGAAGGGAAGGATGTGTTTGCTCATGCGCCTAAAAGCTATGGAGCGGAAGATTATGAGGCATTAGCTAAGGAGATTTTGCAAAAGGAGGTAGTCAATGGCTAAGAAGTTTGGAGGAAGCATCGTCAGGACAAGTCGTTCTCAAAGTTCAGAATTATCTGCTTTGACAGAAATCAAGAATAGTATTTTAGTTCTGGATGAGTTAAGGGATTTGATTCCACCCTTGGGAGGCGAAGAGTATGAACAGCTGAAGACTAATATTGAGAAAGAAGGAGTCAGGGAGCCTTTGCTTCTTTGGGAAAGAGGTGAAGAGTATATCTTGGTGGATGGACATAATCGCTATAGATGCATTGAGGAGTTAGGCAGAGATTCGGTTAAGTGGACTGTTAAGATGCTTTCTTTTAATTCTATAGAAGAAGTGAGAGAGTGGATGATCAATAATCAATTAGGAAGAAGAAACCTGACCGATATCCAAAGAGCTTTGCTTATAGAAAGAAAATATGAGTTGATTAAGACAGGAAAAGGAGGCGATCGAAAGTCTACAAATTTCAATGGGCAAATTTTGCCCATTGATCAAAAGGCAAATGCTTATCAGCAATTAGCGGAGGAAACAGGTCGTTCGGAAAGGACTGTTAAGAATGATATCGCATTGGCTAAAGGCATAGATAAGCTAGCTGATGGATTGAAAGGCAAAGTGTTGTCAGGAGAGAAAAAAATTCCGAAAGGAACTCTGAGCGCTTTTGGTAGATCAAATATGAATGACTTTGATCAGTTTGAACAGCAAGTGAAAGAGAGAAAGAAGTCACCTGACAAGACTAAAGAATTAGCATTGATCAAGGCGGAGTTAGAGCTTAGCGTGAAAAAGATGATGAAAGCAGGGATGACTCGAGGTCAAGTTAGAAAGTTAATATCGGAGACTTGCGAGCTAGTTTTTGATTCATAAATAACACTGACACGACTTGAGGTTTTTCAAGTATAGTTTATTTCAGTATAACATCAACAAGCAAACCCAAGTGCATGAGTTTGCTTATTTGAAGAAGAATTAAATCTTATTGTCAAATGCTTTTGCTATTAAAGCAATACCGGTATTGGGTATATTGGCAAAGGCATAGGAAGTGGGCAAATAGGTCCTATTGGAAAAGGCAATACTATGCATCCGCCTGGAGCTACTCCACCATTGATTTCTTTGATTTCAGTTGCGTTTAAACTTGTCATTTTTCTTTTGATTTATTTTTGAAAATTTATTTGATTATATAAGGAATTTGAGATAGAATAAGTGGACCTAATGCAACTAGGAATCCAGGGCTTACACCGCCATTTGTGCTTTGCGTTTCTTCTATTGTTAAGTTGTTCATTTTATTAAAATTCAGCAGGTTGAGGGAAACAGATGATGATAATATCTTTGATTGGCTTAGGGTAGATAATGCATCCACCTGGAGCTACTCCTCCATTCAGTTGAGATAGCTCAGTATTGCTTAGATTTTCCATATTGATTAGAATAACATTTCTTCGATTTGATGTCCAATAGCTGCTCCGCCTATAGCTCCACCTACACTTCCAGCAGGTCCTCCTATTGCGCCTACTAATGCGCCGGCAGCTCCACCGATCATTGCTCCAATCCATCCGCCACCGTTGATATCGTTTAGTTCATTGTTGTTTAGATCTTTCATTATTATGATTTTATAGTGTGAGTAAATGTTTTGATTAGAATAGTATTGGTTCTATTGGCAATGGCATTGGTATAGGTCTTGGAAAGCCAATAGGAGGTTTAGGAAATGGACATATGATTACACATCCGCCTTCTACAATTCCTCCGTTTAAATCATTAAGTTCTTTGAATGATAAATTTTTCATGATAATAAATTATAATTATTAATATTATTGACGATTGTCTGAGTTTCGATTCGAATATCTTTCAAGCAAGTGAAACGTGATTGCACTGTTGATTTTTTTCTAAATTATTTCAGATTTTCAATGTCTATCTGGGTCGTTTTCCAGCTTCGATTCGAATATCCTTCAAGCGAGTGAAACGTGATTGCACTACTGAATTCTTTTCGAAATTTTTCAAATTTTTAATGTTTATATAGACAGTTGTATTGATATGGGAAGAAAGATTCTTTTAAGAAAATGAAATGATCTGAAAATAAATGGTTACAATTTTTTGATTCGATCTACTACTTTCCGTAACAAGATTTTTTACCATTATGTCAGTGATCAAATATTTAAATCGTATCGAGAGAATCGATATGCTTATCAAAATGAAATCTACAGGCCAGCCGCAACATTTGGCTGACAAAGTGGGGGTATCAAAAAGGATGATTTATGAAATCATCAATGATATGAAGGATTTGGGAGCTCCGATCAAATATTGCAATTATAGAAAAAGCTATATGTATGAAAGAGAAGGAAACTTCAAATTCAGTTTTATGCCTAAAGAAATGAGTGCCACAGATATGTATCATATCAATGGCGGATCGACTCTTCGATCATTTGCGAATGCGGGGCATATATTTTTCAATTTCAGCTGATATCGATGATGAATAAAATAATAGTGATTGTGGCTGTGTTGATGTTCGCATGGATTGAAAAAGGGAGGGCGATTGTCAAGGATACAGTGTCTGGATATGATTTGGAGCAATGCATATCTTATGCCTTGCAAAATAATCCGGATATAAGGCTAAATTATTTGCATATGGAAGATCGACAGAGAGATCTTATGCATTCGAAGGGTGAAAGGCTTCCTGAATTGCAATCATCTTTTTTTCAAGGATTCCAATTTGGCAGATCTATAGATCCCACAACCAATGCTTTCGCATTTACCAATTATTCAAGCAATAGTTTGGGACTTTATTTTAGTTTAATGTTATATAACGGTGGAGCTATAAAGAATGGAATAAAAGAAAGTGAACTTAGAGTGGAGTCGGCAAGCATAGGGCTTAATATTGCAAAGGAACGAATACAATTGAATGTGTTGATGGGATACTTGGATGTCTTGCTAAAAGAAGAGCTGTCCGAAAGCGCTAAATCAATACTTAAGATTACAACAGACCAAATGAAGCAGACAAGAGTGCTTATTGATGCAGGTTTGGAAGCTGAAAGCGAGATGTACAAACTTAAGGCGCAAAGAGCTTCGCAAGAACTGGATGTCATACGAGCGGAATCGGATTTGGAAATGGCTCTTTTGAAACTTAAACAGGAAATGTTTTTTCCAGATGAGAGGCATTTGACGATAATATCTCCGAAGTTGATAGAAGAACAAATAGGTACTTTGGATGTGGAATCATTTGATTACATCATGGATCTGGCATATAAGACAAGTTTGGAAGTCAAGCAATCGGAGGTCGACATTGAAAGCTCTATTTATGGTCAAAAGAAAATGAAAGGCTTATTTTTGCCTAAAGTGTCTTTGAATGCGGAAAATGTAACTAATTACTCTTCAGCTCAAAATACAATTCGCCAAGTGGCTACGGGAAATAAGATTACAATGGATCCTTCACCTATAGGCTTTTTAGAATCTAATCCGGAGCAGGTTGTTTATTCTTTGCCTTATGAGACTGATGAATATGAAATCAAGGATGGATATTCTTTAGGCAAGCAGTGGAATGATAACATGTATCAAAATGTAAACTTGAGAGTCAATATTCCTATTTTCAATGGGTTTAAAAATAAGGCTCAGAGTCAAAAAAGCAAGATCGCTACCGATAAGCTGGAAGTGGAAAGGCAAAAGGTGGAAATCACATTAAGAAATGTCTTGAAGCAAGCTTACCTTGACGCTAAAGCGGCGCATAAAGCGCATCAGTCAGCCAAACAAGAGTTAAGCTCTTCTCAGTATAATATGGATATGGCTCAAAAACTGTTCAACAATGGCAAGGGGAGTTTTGTCGATTTTCAAGTCGCTCAGCAGAAAGTGTTTATAGCTAATTCCAACCTGATACAATCCAAGTACAATTATATTTTCAAGAGAAAAATTCTTGACTTTTACATGACACATGAGATCATTTTATAGGTCTCTTAACAAGCAAACAAAATGGAAAATAAAGAGAAAGACATATTCCCGGTAGAGATTGTCAAGCACACATCTTCCTATCATATATCAACGCTTTCCAAAAAGAGCCAGGCTATATACATATCAATTGTTGTTGCTTTGTTGGCAATCATCATTTGCCTTCCTCTCATTTATGTGAATGTAACAGTTCAGAGTAGGGGAATTGTTAGGCCTCATGGAGAGAAAGTAAATTTAGTGTCTATGGTTTCCGGTAAAATAGACAAGATATATATATCTGATAATCAAAAAGTAAAAGAAGGTGACTTGTTGATTTCTATAGACGATTCAAAGCTTAGAAACAAGCTTAAGTTCAATAAGCAAAGACAGAGTGAAGTAGGTAATTTGCTTTCGGACTTGCGAATATTGATTGATTTGGAAATTCATGGGAAATTGGTTGATAAGATTAAAACCGTTGTTTACAATCAAGAATGGAGCTTGCTTCAAAGACAGCAATTAGAGTATGATCATCAGAAAGCCAAGGCCAATCAAGATTTTTTGAGAGATAGTATTTTGTATGCTCAGAAAGTCATTCCTCAGGTTAATTTTCAGGAAAGCAAAATGAAGCGAAATACCTTATTGGCCAAAGAAAAGATTTTATGGAATCAGCAGTTTAGCAAGTGGGCAAGCGATAAAGAAAAGTATGAACAAGAGCTTGACCAATTGGCAAGCCAAGAGCAGGAGTTTGAAAAAGAGCTTGAGTTTTATCAAATCAAAGCGCCTCATTCAGGTACAGTGCAAGGCTTGACGGGAATATTTGAAGGGAGCATATTGATGTCCAACCAACAAATCGCCGAATTGTCTCCAGAGTCTTCATTGCTTGTGGAATGTTATGTTTCTCCATCGGATATAGGCATGATCAAGATCGGCGATGAGGTGATTATGCAAGTGGATGCATTTGATTATAATCAATGGGGAACGCTAAAAGGGAATATCAAGGCGATATATAATGATGTAACTATACGGGATAATACGCCATTGTTTAAAGTTCATTGTGAGATGAACGAAGAAAAGCTGACACTGAAAAATGGATATGAGGGACATGTCAAAAAAGGAATGACGATGAATGCCAGATTTGTGATTACAGAGAGAAGCTTGTTTCAGCTTTTATTTGACAAAGTGGATGATTGGATGAACCCTTCCAGAGGTTAATTTTTGGAGTTGAAAAAAGAAAATTAAGATGAGTTCTATAAAGATAAAACAACACGATATCACTGACTGCGGAGCGGCTTGTTTGGCTTCAATTTCAGCGCATTACAAATTGAAACTTCCTATCGCCAAGATTAGGCAGATGGCTTCGACGGATAAGAAAGGAACCAATATCTTGGGAATGATAGAGGCGGCTAACAAGCTTGGATTTGATGCCAAAGGTGTAAGAGCTAATGGTATTGAAAATTTGTACGATGTACCGCATCCCACAGTGGCTCATGTGATTGTCAATGAGGTGTTGCACCACTTTGTCGTTATCTACGAAGCTAATGAAAAGCATATCAAAGTAATGGATCCGGGAGATGGTCAAATTCATAAGTATTCGCATGAGGAATTTGATGAGCTTTGGACAAAAGTTTTGATATTGATATCTCCTAATGATGAGTTCGAAACAGGCAATCACCAAGTATCGATGATTAAGAGGTTTTGGTTTTTAGTAAAGCCTCATCGGTCAGTTATGACTCAAGCGCTAGTTGGAGCATTGATTTATACCGTGTTGGGACTTTCAACCTCTATTTATGTGCAGAAGATTATCGATTATGTATTGGTGGGAGGCAATAAGAACCTGCTCAACATCATGAGTGTGGGAATGATTGCTATTCTTTTGTTTAGAGTATTTTTGGGATCGGCTCAAAGCTATTTTACTATCAAGACAGGCCAGCAAATAGACGCTAGATTGATATTAGGCTATTATAAGCATTTGTTGAAATTGCCTCAAAGGTTTTTTGACACTATGCGTACGGGTGAGATTATTTCTAGGATCAATGATGCTATCAAAATACGAACCTTCATCAACGATGTGTCGATTAATCTGATTGTAAATGTATTGATTGTGGCTTTTTCATTTACGTTGATGTTTATTTATAGTTGGAAATTGGCTTTGATCATGATGGCCATACTTCCGATATACGCGGGAATTTACGCTTTGACAAATAAGCTTAATAAGAAGACTCAACGCGGAATAATGGAAAACGCAGCTGAACTGGAGTCTCAACTTGTGGAGTCTATTAATTCTGTCGGCACGATCAAAAGATTTGGCTTGGAAGAATTCGCGAATCTGAAGACTGAAAGCAGGTTTGTCAAATTGCTTCAATCGGTTTTCAAGTCGACTAAGACTACGATATTTTCAAGTAACTCATCAGAATTCATAGCTACTTTATTCACGATAATTTTGTTATGGACGGGAGCGACATTCGTTTTAGATGGAGATATTACAGCGGGTGAATTACTTTCCTTCTATGCTTTGATTGGATATCTTACAGGTCCGGTTAACTCTTTGATTGGAATGAATAAGTCTATCCAAGATGCCAATATCGCAGCTGAGAGGCTTTTCGAATTGATGGATTTGGAACGAGAGGAAATGGGAGAAAAATTCGATCTTAAGCCAGAAATGATAGGAGACATTTCATTGAAAAATATCAAATTTAGATATGGTTCCAGAGCTAACGTATTTGATGACTTTTCATTGAATATTAAGAAAGGGCAAATGACTGCATTGGTGGGTGAAAGTGGATCGGGAAAATCTACATTGATTCATCTTTTGCAAAACATATATCCGATAGAATCCGGGAATATATCAATAGGAGATCACAATTTGAAATACGTATCGAATGAAAGCTTGAGAAAGTTAGTCGCTGTTGTGCCTCAAAACATTGACCTTTTCTCCGGAAATGTGATTGAGAATATCGCTGTGGGAGAATTTAATCCTGATGTTCAACGCATTATCGATATATGCAAGACGATTGGGATTATGGAATTCATAGAGACATTGCCTGATGGGTTCAATACACACTTGGGAGAAAATGGAGCATCTCTTTCCGGAGGACAAAAGCAACGCATTGCTATCGCTAGAGCACTTTATAAACAACCTGAAGTATTGATACTGGATGAAGCTACATCATCCTTGGATTCGGCTTCCGAAGTATATGTGCAAAATGCCATCAATAAGCTTAAGAAAGAAAACAAGACCATTATCGTCATAGCGCATAGACTAGCTACCATACATAATGCAGATAAGATATGTGTATTAGAAAAAGGACAGTTATTGGAAGAAGGAAGCCATGATGATTTGATGTTGTCCAATGGAAAATACTGTGAATTATGGAAGCAACAATTCCCTATGATGGAGAATATGATGTCAATGAATTAATTTTTTATCAATAAAATATATTAACATGAAAGATTTAAATCACAAAGAGCAAGTAATGATCGATGGAGGAATGATTGATGGTGGGTATATTGGAAGACAAGTAGCTACCCAAGCGATAATATATGGAGCAAAAGCTCAACAAGCATTGAGAGAATATTTTATGGGAGAGAAATAGTATTATCTTTCATATTGAAAATTGAAGTCGTGTTCTTAATTTGAACACGACTTTTATATTAGAAAATTTATATTTTGATGTTTAAGAGGTTATAATTCTCGGGAGGCATTTTTCTTCAAAAACATATTTAACATAAAGCTACTTATGAATAAATGCCTCTATTTTCTCAATATCACTTTGCGGTATTTACTAAACACATAAATAAATAAGACCAACAGTATTGTTGTAAAAATACAAATTACAAATGAACGTGAATTGAAAGACCTTTTTCTTTCGAACAGTGGTTCGCTATCTCCTAATAGTTGAATATTAGCCCAATAAAATGGATTCTTATTAATTAGTCTGAAATCGTCATTTTCTCTAAAATCTTTTTTCGCTAAAAACAAAGATTCGCTTTTAGAATAGCCTTGTTTGAGATAATCGTAAAAGTTGCTGACAATATAAGAAGTGGATTCGTCGTCGGCATTCCATAGAGTCATGAGCAAACAAGGGACTCCTGCATAGGCAAATGATCTTGCCAAACTCATAACCCCTTCTCCCATAAGCAATTTCCCATTTCCCGTTTGGCAAGCAGTGAGTGTGGCCATCTTCACATTGCTTAAATTCATCGCTTTGATCTCTTCAGTATATAGCTTGTTATTGGAAGATAGACCTTTATTCGGGTAGAAAAGAATATAAGAATTTGTAGGCGTTTCGGGGTTCACTTTAGCGTGTGTGGCCAAGTGTATGATTTTGCTGCTATCAGCATAATCCATGAAATAGGATTTGGTTGCGTTTTCAGCTAGTAAAGGAGCTGAAGAAATACTTGAAACTTCTCTTCTTGAAAAAGGAAGCTTCAATGACTCGATAGAGTAATCGAGTTTGCTTTGAGAGGGCAGAGATCTGCTCCATTGATCTACAAAAGGAGCCATCGCTAATATATTGTGCGTGTACTTTTTTTTAGAATTCGCTTTTTTATTCATAAAAGATTTAAGTGAGAAAGCGTACTGAATATTATGAGTTTGAGCTAAGTATAATGGATTATTATCTTCAGTAAACTTGCTAACCAAGATATCGAAGGGTATATAATAGAGTTTTCCTGAAGGGGAAATCACTAGATTTTCAATATCTTCAATATCTTTCTCAAGTGGATTTAATAGCGATTGATAAATTTTATAGGATATGCTATCTCCTTTGAATCCATGCTTTTGTTCTTTGGTATAAAGAACTTTTGATAACTGATTGATATTATCAAATACTTGACTATTGCCATCTACTTTAAAAAAAACGTGCTTGTCTTCAGTTATAAATTGCGCATAGATATGATCTTTTCCTGTAAAAAATGTCAAGTAAGCAGCTTCATTTTGATTTAATTTTTTTTGAATATCCTTTTTAAATTCTTTTAACGCAATATGCTCCCAGGCTACTACATTGAAGTTTGCATTTAGTTGATGCAACTGGATGTTAATATCTTGAACCTGACGAGAGTAACCTTCTTGAAGAGTGTCATATAAATAATATGCCCTAGCTTTTAATAAGCTGTCTTCTTTATTTCTAATTATTTCAGGCTTGTCAAATCTTAAGTCTGTATGATCTTCCAATACAGCTGAATGTATTTGATCCATCACCATCAAAGCTGAAAGCATGTTCTCTTCATTATCAGGAGCTATCTGATGGATTTCATGCATGATAGAAAGAGCTAGCTCAAACAGGTCGTAGTATCTGCTAAGATAGTTTAGCTTGTCTTTCGAAGTGTATAATTGCTTTTTCTTTCGGATAGCATATTGAACGGCTATTAGAATATCGGATTTGCACTCTAGTAAATCCGTTACGCTTTTTGAGCGTAGATATTTATTTTGTTTGGCTTTGGCTCTAAGAGAATATATATCAGAAAGAATATGGAATTCATTCTCATCGATCATAAATCTTCTGAATAGTATATCTTCCAATGAATCAAGCTGTATGATAGTGCCATTAGGGTTGTTTTTTTGAAGGTTTGACCTTGCGATTCCCATGATAGCGTCATGATAATATTTAAGAAATTTTTTATTATCACTCCTTCCTATGATTGACAACATCTGTTGACAAGATTTTTCAAATAGCTGATGTTCACCTAATTTTTCATAATAACTAGCAAGCGAATTATAAGTGCTGAGCATATTGATATAATCCTCTTGTTTTTCAGCTTTGATATAATCTTTTGATTTTTTTAATAAATATATCGCGCTATCAATGTTCCCTTGATGAGCTATATTCCAAGCTATATTTTTATAAAGCCAATGCTTGCTGTATCCATGAGTTTTATAATCGGGAAGATGAATCGCATTGTCCAATAATATTTTTTGAACTTTATTGAGTTCTTTGTTCTCTTTCAAGGTTAGTAATAAAGCACTTTTATTATGCCACAGAGAGATCATGGATTCGGGTGTGTTTCCTTCCTTTTCAGCATTATCTATAGCCTTATTAATGTAGTTCAAGGCTGAGTGCATTTCGCCTTTTTGATAGTATATGGCAAAGAGAAGGTTATAATATTTTTTTTTGAACCAATGCTCCTGGACGCCATCTATATATTGTTTGGCTACATTAAGGAATAAAATTGCCGAATCAGCTTGATACCTTCTATAATGAATCTCTGCAGTATTATAAGCATTTTTGCAGATAGCATTAGCTCCTGAATTGTGCTTAATTGACCACTCTAAGTTATTGATAGATAGGTTGTTTAAAGTGTCTAGATTAACACCATCAATTACCTTAAGTCTTATATCATAAAAATTCGTAATCGCTTTTTTCTTCGTAGATATCTTTGGATTATCTAGCGTACGACTTATCAAGCCTCTAAGTTCATCGTATTTTCTAGAGTTATATAGTTTATAAAAGTCATCATTTTCAGCTATGCACTTGGCATTGCAAAAGCTTAATAAGCAAAAAATGAGTAATAATGAAAAATATATTGTGCCTTTGTCAATCATGATATGAAAGAATGTGAAATCTATTCAAACACGAAAGACTAATGTAGCTAATTTTATATTAAATATTTCATTATTAAAATAAAAGAATTTTTAAAACTCATATTTCCATGATAAACATGGGTTTTATCGGATTGTATTTTTTCATGAATTTCATATGCCTTTCCATATTCACCCATCTCAAAATAGCAAATCATCAAGTGCCATTCAAAATGATGATTAAATAGGTCATTATTTAATTGTCGACCTATGGATAATAGAGCTTCCGCATTTTTAAAATCAGCTATTTTCATATATGCATTTCCAGCCATTAACAAGGATTCTTCATTCTCATATCGATTGGATTCATATATTGAAATTACGTCATTCCAACTTTCCTGTTGATAAGCCTGCATGTATACGTTGCCGCTTAGGTCGGATTCTCTCACATTTCTAAATTGATATGTCTCATATCCGTCATTCATGAAAGAATATGTAGCCAAAGTTCGACTTGCATTGTAGCTAATAATGGAAAGAAAAGCGATGGAAGCGGCTATGGAAATACTAATAGTCCATAATTTTCCTCCTCCTTTTTTTTGATGAACAAAGGATTCATGGACATTTTTAATAGCTTCTCTTCTCGCAGCTCTTTTGATTCCTCTTTTAAGCCCTTTTTGAAGCTCTAATTCATGTTGAAAATCCGGATCTTCAGATATTAATCGATTAAATTCTTGATGTTCATCATCATCAAGGTTATCATCCAGGTAATTAATGATTAGGTCTGTATTCTTATGCATGAAAATGTTATTGTAATGTTTTCAAATTATCTCTATAAGCTTCTTTAATCATCGGATATTTATCCAGTTTACTTCTCATAGCCTTGAGGCATTTGCTTTTTTTGTTTCTGATCACTTGCTCATTAGTATATTTGTCAGAATACTTTTTTAAAAGCTCCGGAATGCTTAATTCCTCGAAATAGAAAGACTTCAATATTTCAAAACAGGAAGTTCCTAAACTTGATGCCGCTTGCTCAAATATTCGTTCATTTTCAGAATAAGTGATCATTCTGTCAATTTTTTCTTCATCTTCAATGTTTTTATCAAAAAATGAATCCATTAGAGTGAATTTGGATCTTTTTTTCAATAAGTCTCTCCACATATTTCGACATATAGAGTATAAATAGGTTTTTACTGTTGAGTTTCCTTGAAATTTCCCACTTTCGATATTATCCATAAGTACCATAAGCGATTCTTGAAATATATCTTCAGCATCTTCGGATCTTCCGAAGTTTTTCAAGATCATATTTTCGACCATTCCATAAGTTTCTTGATACAATTGCTTGATAGTAGCATCCAAGTTTTCACCGGTAATTATATTTGATATGATATTAAGATCAGTAATCGTTTTTTCTTTGTTACTGAATAATTTAAGAGCCATTTGAAAATCATTTTGAAAGACAATAGTCTAAAATTATATTTTTGTAGCACCAATATCAAATTAGGAAATATTTTTTATTTGATTATTTACAAATAATTAAGGTTTGTAGTCTACTATGATATCATCATCTCCATTGTCGCCCATTGCTCTTGAAGAGTTCCTATCTTCAATTAATATAATATTAATTTGCGTATATAACCAGATACCTTTGCTAGGATCTTCTAACTGATATTTTATTTGAAATTTCCCAAATAAGCCATCAGAAATAATTGATTCAACAGGTATTACTCCATTATCTAATTCTGCTATTTGATTGCCTGCCATATCTAGCAAATAATATTCCCCAGAAGGAATATCTTCAATACGGTTTCCATTGTATATTGGTCTAACGATATCATTAGATTTATATAAGCCTCCTTTGTATTTGATACCACTAAGAATAATTTCCGCACCTCCCATACTCCTGGAAGATTTAGAAGAAACGGTGTATTTCTGTCCCCAAAGACTTGATTCGAAATCCAAGCCTTTATCATTTATTTCAATGCCATGAGGGTAAATATTCAAGCCATCAAGCATATTAATAAAGTCATGAGATTCTTTGCTTTCCTGTACATCATTTGATTTGGTAGGATATATTATATGCTTCATCCCATTGCTAACTAATTTATAAGAAATGTTATTGCTTTGAGTATTTATAATATCCATATCTTGCTCTAAGTCATTAGAACAGCTTAAAAATGAGAAAGAAATTATTGAAGCGAAAAAAAATGTAAGAGCCTTTTTCATGACGATTTTGATTTAATATTTTCAAATACGCCCTTAGTAGAATAGCCCTTACTTTTTGTAATCAGTTTTTTAAAATTTTATTTCTAAAGAGTAAAATAAGATTTTTATTTTTATAAATAAGTGTCTTATTTTTATTATATAAATTATAATAAAAGACTATTACATTATTTTTTAAATAGGAAATGAAATTACGTGAAATCCAAATATAAATAATGTGTTTTTAAATTGTATTTTAATTATTGTTTTAATTTAAAAAATATTTTGTTATAATGATATTTTAATTATTTATTTAAAATAATAATTAATATTAAAATATTAAAATAACATAAACTAAAACAAAAATAACATAAACTAAAACAAAAATAACATAACTTTTTAGTTGTTTTGTTGTTTTAATACTTTAATTGTTT
>NZ_AP025311.1 GCF_036492635.1 Aureibacter tunicatorum | reverse complement strand
TCAGAATACCTATGAGGTAGTGAGTTAAGACAAAGAAGAGAATTGCATTTGCTTCAATTTTTTCGTCAGAATACCTATGAGGTAGTGAGTTAAGTAACCTTTAAAGAGTTTACTTACGTATGATTATTTGTGTCAGAATACCTATGAGGTAGTGAGTTAAGTTAAGAGTAAGTTTAAATCAGACAATAGCCGCGTGTCAGAATACCTATGAGGTAGTGAGTTAAGTTCAAAATTCTGCAAAACAAAACCGCTGCTATTGTTGTCAGAATACCTATGAGGTAGTGAGTTAAGCCGTTCGAAAATAGCCAAAAAAAGGCGGTAATGACATCGCCAGAGGTATTATTTTTTTAAAATGGGTTGATAATTTCAGTCGACCTCTAATCGTTGGAAAATCACTGGGGATCGACAAGTTTTTAATTCGCTTATTTTCAATGAATTATATTTTTGAAATAATATATCCATAAGGATATATTGATCTCTGTCTAAGGTCGACGGAAAATGATTAAAATTGAATGCATAACGAGAACAGGGTAGCATTTTCAAAAAGAAAAATGATTTAATAAAATCCACTCCCTGCACCCCTCCCAATGTCATTAAGTTAAGGTAGAAAGTTATTTGTCAACAAAGTTTATTACTTCAAAAAACAGCTTTGTTTCATTCTGACAAGTGCTATCCTCCCCCTTCACCCCCTCCAGAGGGGGACAAAAAGGCTTAACTTGATGACATTGCACCCTTTCAAAAGAGGGCAAGTACATAGGCATTGCCCCTACGGATTATTAATATGTCAAAGAACGTGTGAGGAATGTCATTTAAAAAATGACTGATTCTCCATCGGAGCCTTGTACTCCAATGATATTTAAACGTTTGGTGCTAAAGTATTTTGAGATGCCTTTAAGTGAGTCAATAAGCTCTTCTTCTTTTCGGGCATTGGGACCAATCGTTTCGTTTTTTTGAATTTCTTTTAAGGCTCTTTTAAACAGTTTTTCAGGTTCGTATTTTTCTTTACGCTTGAAAAAACGGTTATGCTGAGCTCTGGCAAATGGTATCGTATCAGTTTCAAATAATAAGTCTTTGTCTTGTTCTTCTCTCAATCCATCAACGACTAAGATTTCTTTGCCTTCTTCACCTTTGTTCTCGACATCAATGATGGCTTTATTTTGAAGTACCCATTCTTTGCTGTAGGTTATCAATTTAGCGTCAAGTTCCAAATCTTTTACTTGGACATTAACTGAACTGCCTCTAAAGCTTAGATAGGTATTTAAATATGCCTGCCACCAAGTATTCCAGTCATGGTTTCTGGCATTTGATAATTCATTGACTTTTGAATTGATCAAGCTGAAATATTTATACTGTGCTTTCTGAAGATCAGGCATGGGCAAATCTTCTATTACTTTTTTAAAATAAGTCCTGCTAGTAAATTCATGGGTATTCATCATCTTATTGGACAAAGCAAAAAGGAATTGCCCCATAAATGGGCTTACTTTCTGAGCATAATAGTCAGGTCTTGCAAAGCTGTTTTTAATTATTTGAGCAAAATCATAATAGGGACAGATATTCTGATCAGCAAAGGCTTTGCTAAGCTTGTTGAATATTGGCTTTTCTTTTTTGGTCAAACTAACGATGATCTTACCTGACATTTCACCACGGGCTGTACGACCAAAACGCTGAAGAAAGCTACGCCAGTTAAAACCTGCCTGCATAATGCAATAATCCACTCCAAAGTTGGCACCTACTTCGGCTTTACTGGTAGATAAAATGACATCTGCCTCATGATGGCCTTGGTCTTCATAACCTGAAACTTCATGAATGATATGATCGGGTAAAGAGTGTCTTAAGTAATCAGACTGTCTTTGTAGATCATAGAGTGCATTGAAAATGATCAGTACTTTGATGCGTTTCTCTTTTTGCTCAGCAATTTCTTCGATCTTATCGTTGAGCACTTCTGAAATATTAGTATTTACTGTAAAGTCTACTTCAAGCGAGCCGTGTATGCATCTGGCATTGTCTGGACTGTCAACAATTTCTTCTTGTAAACGGGTAAATGTCTTCGCTAAATTTCCTGAGGATTTATCAGCCTGTAGGCATTTTTCTATAGATATAAAGTCATATTCTCTTTCTTGCAAGAATGTAGCTACTTGTTCTTCAGGTGTAGCGGTGACAAAGAAAAATCTTGCAGACTCGTGAACTATAGCTTGGCGTAGTTCGAGCATCAGCATGATACTGGCTAATTGTTCTTCATCATAAAGGTGGAATTCATCGTAAATGATGTAGTCAAAATTATGTAAAAAATGCCAATAGGTTTTACCTCCAGACATTTTGAATCTGGGGTTACCTGTATACCTTTTCATCAGTCTTTGGATATTCTCATCATAGCCACCAAGCATGGCATAGTTAAGAATATCGGGATTGGTGATCATCAGATCAGCCTGTGATGCCATCTCTTCCAAAGCCTCCCAGCGTTGTTTACTCCCTTTTTTGTCTGCCTCGTCAAGGCTTTTACCTGTGGCTTTGACGATATTAAGGTCAGGAAACATGGCTGAAAACTCTCCATGCAGTTCATCAATCAGGGTATTGGTGGGCAAGATGATGAGTCCGCACTTTTTGTTGTATTTGTCGCCTGCATATTTGAGGCATGGAAAGGCAAAGGCGTAGGATTTACCTGTTCCTGTAGGGGCTATGACTTCGGTAATCAGGGGGAGTTTTTCAAACTCATCGCGCATGATTTGTTGCATACGGTGCATGCGTCCTTCGAATGCAGGTTTGTTGGGCCGTTTGAATGTGGCTGTTTCCTGTACTTGAGGGACGTATTGGGGGGGGATGGTGATGGGTAGGTTTGGCATTTTTTTTAAGAGAGACGCAATAAATTGCGTCTCTACGGTTTTTAATTGAATGTTTGGTTGAATATTGTTGGTAGGTGTTTTTTCTTGAACCCTTTTAACAATATGTAATTTTCTAAAACGTATTCTCGGTCATGGATTTGTTCTTCTGCCATGAGATCGGCGACTTCTTCCAGATTGTCAAATACGATCTTGTGTGTGTAGGCATTGAGCCATAGATCACCTTGTTCTGATGTTTCTATTTCTTCTACTGCTACCAGTGTTTCTCTACCGTTGCCTACTCTGATGGTCGGGGGTATATCCAAATCATTTTTGCTGACTAGATAGCAAAGAAAAGTGGATTGGGCTTCAACCCCCTGCACATGCACCAGGTTTTTGAATGGTGATTTGGCTGTATCTTCCAAACTCTTGGTATCAAAGAATCCATCGGTATTGAACAATGTATTTTTGGTATATACATTTGTCGGTTGTGAACGCTCCGGCATAGCCATGGTGCAATAGTATCCCCAATCTTTGATCTCTTCATATTCTGGTTTGTCACGAAATGGTATAGGCTTATTTGCAGGGGCTAAATAGGGTCTGAAGGCATATGTAAGTGCCAGATCTCCTATAAAGTTACCTGTACGAGAGCCATTGGTCATCTCGGTGAAGTAGAAGAGGTGATTGAGTAAGGTGAGTCTTAATTTGTATATTTTCATGGTATTTAATTCAATATTCGAATAATATAAATCTGCCATATTCCTTGTTCTTTTTACTTTTTTCTTGATAAAAAAGTAACCAAAAATCAAGACTGTGAAAACTTCAGTAAAACATTGATCTCCATCCTAAAATTTTTAAACTCGCTTTGCTCAAACAGTAAAAATTTTTTAACGGATTATCAATCAATGTTTTTTAACCCTCTGTTTTCAAGGTCAATAAAAAACTAATAGTATAATTTTATAAAGACCAAAAGAGCATGACAAATCAACAGAAAATAACAATTAAGCTTCAACAGGTTGTTTTTTCTTTGCCGGGGCTTTTTTAGCTTTTGGTTCTTTGTATACTTTGATCTCTTTTAAGTATTCAACACATTGTTCTTGAGTCGCTTGATATTCAGAAGTAAGGTCTGATTTCCAAGTTTCACGGATAGTTACTTCCAAATCTTCTCCCTGAATAAGGTTTTCAGCATAGTTATCCTGCATTTGTTTAAGCATTTCGGCTTTGATATTCTCAAGGTTTACTTCTGTGGCTTCATTCCAATTGTTGGAGAAAGTGAAGCTGTTAAGCGGAGCTTCGACAGTATCGTATCCCATGGCTACAATGTGGTTTCTGACATTATTCCCTGTAGTGGTGCTTTGTGCTCCGTATCTGCTTGTAAACAGGATAGAAGATAAGAGATGGAATAATAATTCGGGTGTGGCATTTTCCAAAGTGATAAACTGAGGGAAATAAGTCTGAGGCTGAATGTATTGAACTCTGAAAAGCGACTGACGAAGTTTTCCTTCTTCTTCATCGTACATTGTCCCTCCTTCACTCAAAGCATTGTGCTGGATTGTATCAACTAACTCATCAACAGGACGTATAGAGTATGCCCAATCGTAAATGACACGAGCTTTGATTCCTACGGCATCATTGGAAGCGGTAACTGAATCTCCAAAAAGGATTGAATTAGGGTTAGCTAATTCATTACTCGTTTTGATTACATTGTAACGAACATCTTCAGAGACAGCACTTGTCTGACGGCAAAGCTTAAGGCCTGTCAATTTATCTGGTGCTTTCCATTTACGGGCTGGAACTTCTATAAGATTTTTTCCTTCTTGTGTACGGAATACAATTGTCTCATCAGCATAGTTGCTTCGGTTGATCATAGGACCTACAACTTCGCGTACTAAAGCGATTTTGAAGGTTCCTGTTTTGTTTTCCTTAAGGTTAGTTCTGAATAAATTAGCTGGGATATTTTCAAATATATTTTTCATGATTATTAAGTCTTTATAAGTTATTTTTTGATTTTGGTACACAACAAGAGTGGGGTAGCAGATTCAAAAAGAAAGATTATTTTAATATAAATCCTCTCCCTACACCCTCTCCGAAGAGGGACAAAAAGGTATTTTTCTTTTTGAAATTAAATCACCCTCCTGTGGTTATACATTCATTTGATTTAAAAATTAGATTAAACAGTTTCAAGCACTTCTTTATCAGCTTTTCTATTTTCTGAGTTTGAGTAGAATTCTGTTACTTTTTTGCTATAGACAAAAGCAAATTGATATAAGAAAGTACGCTCTCTGTCTTTAGAAGGGAACTGGCCATTCCATTCTTTCTCATAAAGGTCTTCGTACATTGCTTGGGCAAAGTCATCGCAAGCTTGGGTTTTATCAGCACCCATAAAATTTAATCTTTCCTTTTTATAAAGCTCTCCAGCGATACGTTGGATCATATCTTCTTTGGAAGGTTTAAAACGAAGTTCTTTTTGCATCACTTCTAATGCCAGTCTGAAAAGTTCACTTTCTTGATTGAAGTTTTTGTTTTCACGGCGAATGCGTGTGGCGATTTCTGCCAATTTTTCGATAGTAGTCATATGGTTGAATTTTTTTGGATTTTCTGAAATGAAATTGATAATACGAGATTTCATACCTCTGGCCTTGCTTTCATCAGCATGAGCATATTGATAGTAAGCCTGAAAAATTGAATTACGATTTTGAGCATACTTGAGTATCAAGCCTGAATCCATTCCTCTGCCTTGCTTGAAAAGCTCCATTGATAGTGCTATTTCATCAAATTCGTTTTCAAGATTAGTCAAGTGAACACGATCCCAACCCAACTGTCTGATAAAAGCAGGGGCTTGATCATAGACAAATATTTCCTTGTGAGGTCTATATTCTCCCATGATAGAGGTTACATAAGTACGAGCACCAGTCTTACGAGCAATGTCTAATTGATTGCGAACTAAAAAGAGTTGATTTTTCATGTCCTTAGCAACTTCTGTCAGATCCAAACTGAACTTAGTCGAATTAAGCTGAGCTGATTTGTTAATGTTGACTGTATTATCATCATTAACTGTATATCCTCTAATGCCTGAGAGCTTTCTAAACAAGCCCCAGTCGATGACAGAACCTCCAAAGGATTCACAAAAATCCATGTATATGGCGGTGTTTGCTTTTGGTCTTGTAGAATAGTTAAGTCTTGCTTTGTTTTCAGCATCAGCCAGATCTGATATATAGGATTGCTTGTTACTTAGTGTAGACTTTGATCTTCTGCTGAATCCTCTTGATCCTAATCCGAAAGCGTTAGTCTGCTCATATTTTTTAGTAGCTTTCTTACCTGTGAATAAGCACATATCAGCTGAAGAAGGAAGAGGAGCGATCTGATTGATCCAATCTTTAGAAAAGCTATTGTCTGAATAGTCAAAGTATTCTTTAAATACAGTGATGATCGGGGATGAAGCTTGTGAATCTGCTTTGGTCTTATCTAAAACACTTTTTAATTCATCAAAATGATCTTCAATAGCATCTTCGCCTTCTTCTGTTAGGATTTTATAAGTCTCCATCAATGCTAAAAGATTTTTAAGAAGACTTCCTGTTGTACCAGCTACCATCGCATCAAAATGATCATTAAGTGCCTTTGGTGATGTGATAACTATATCATCGGTTACTTTCCATTCAAAATCTTCATAAAAAGCCTCATCTGATTTGATCAACGACTTAAAATTATTTTCCCAAGCCTTGTTCGCTTTTCCATTCAGCCATTTTGCTTTGAATATTGAAAACAAACGCACAAAATTCTGATTATCATCTTCTCCCTTGATATTATCATGGTCAAATCGGATGTATAGTTTACCTTGATCATTGAGTTCAGGGGTTAAAAGAGGCAAATTATAAGCTTCTGTTAATTTTTCAATAAAATCAATTAACTGAGATATGCCTATTTCACCAAGTTTATCAACTCCATTAGGAGCCATATGCAAGAAGTTATCTGAAACAGATGAGAGAATGTCTTCCCAAACCTCTAAATCAAAAGGGATACTACCTATAAATCCGAGTTTACATGATTGAAAATCTACTTTGGTTAATTTGACAGGATCGACACTTTTACGAGATTCCCCCGAAAGGCGATTTTCAATTTCCTGAAGATCATCCGAGTTTAGAGGATTTCCCCAGTATAAAAAGCCATCTCTCATGAAAGAAAAAGTATGCATACCTTTCTCTTCCAAATAATTCGCTGTCACTTTCATGATCTGATCGGAAACCAAACGGAATGGGTTTCTTTGCATCTTAATAAAAGAAACCTCAGGAGCATCAGGAATAAGGTTAACTAATTTTTCTTTAAAGAAAGCATAAAAATCCTGAATAGACTGAAGGCTGTCTTTCATGGTATTTTTTAATAGCCAAGCATTGTCCTTCCATTCGTAAATATCAGCACCTCCTGCAGAGGCAATCTCATCGGCGAAACGTACAAGAGGATTTAATTCTTCTAAAAGAGCTTTAGGTAATTTGGTTGCTTTACCTAGTGCTTGCAAACTGGTACGGTTTTCTGCATAAAGCACTAATTCTTCAATATCTCCCCAATAATCGTCTAATTCTGGAAAAAAATCATAGGCTTTAATATCATTAAGAAAACCTGAATCTGCTAAATGAGATATTGCTTCTCCTAAATCTTCGATATCCATCAGCTTATTTGCATCATGGAAAGTGAAGCCAAGTATGAATGTCTTGATGATCTGCTGGTAGTCGTCTCTGGATTTCCAGTCATTTGACTCAGCCAAACGCTCTAAAAGATTTAAAGCCGGCATGATCCCTTGTAAAATATGGATATGATAAGGTTGATCATACCCTACATATTTGGTTTTGCCTTCAACAGTGAAAAGACCTTTGGCTTCAATGATACCTTTGGTTTCAACAATTCCTGACAAAACCAAGTCAATCCATTGATCAAAAACCTGCTGAGTACTTTCTGTTCTAAACAGATGAGTCTCGGAAGTGAAATTCAATTGCGTCATGGTTATATCACTTTAAGATATCCACATCCCATGGCTGTTTTGCCCATGAATCCTCCGTAATAAATGAGTTTTTGGACTTCTACAGGAGCGATAAGCTCGAAGTCAAACAGATTGCCGGGAACGGGCTTGGGTTGAGATTTTTTGAAAACTAAACCACTGGCTCTGGCATTGCCTAAGATACGAATATCCAAATCCTCAAGTCCTTCTTCAAAGCCATCTCCTGCCATACCAAAATTGTAAAGGGCAACAGCTTTGTTGCGGATATTTTTTTTGATTTGCTCCAATACCTGCTCCGGCTGATTTTTGTAAACCAGATATGTTGATTTACCTGTTTTTTCATTGCGTTTGGTAATAGGTGCAGGAGTTATCAAGCTGTATTTCATTACAGGCTTAAATAAAGGCTTTCGAGAAAGATCACTTTTAACGACTTCCCATTGGCGATGACCAAAATCATCACCCAATTCCCATACAGGGTTCATAAGAAGAGATTTTTCAAATACCTTAGCCAGATTACGATCAAAAAAACGTATGCTCCAACCAATTAATTTATCTCCCTTTAATACCATGGCATTAGAAGTCGTCTCATATTCTCTGGGACGAAGCCTATGTGTAAGGAGCTTAAAATTGCGATGTTCTCCTTGATAACCGCGATTATGTAAAAATTCACCTGCTTCGGGACTGACCTCTCCAATTTTCTTATTGAGAGCAGATCCCATGACAGTAGCAAAGGTATAACTTAGCTTATCACTGCCTTCAATCTGTTTGAATAAGATATTATATTCTACCATAGTAGTTTATTTGATTTCATAATTAATTCAGATCAAGAAACTTATGACCTGTTTGCCTTAAGCTGTAGGCAAAGTAAAAGAGTAGGTGTGCTGTATAAGTTTACAGCTGAGAAAATATTTTAAAAAAGATATTTTTTTTTGCTTTCCTGCAAATAATTCAAAAAATCTTGATCTTGGATATTATCAATATGACCGGGAAGACTTAATACAAATCTTCCAACACCTTGATATCTGGCTACTTCAGCTTTGAACCGATAAGGGAATTGATCATTGTCCACAGAAATTCTTTGGGCTTTGGTATCAGGATAATTCTCAATTAGCATATTACCTGCAAGGCGAGACATATCAAATGCAACATGCAAAGTCTCTGATTCTGCACAGGACCAACCAAAAGCATCGTGAAATTTGGGTTGATAAAAATCAAAATGAGAAACGGAGTCCTTAGTAACAGTCAAGGATGAGATTCTATCGATTTTGAATGTTTTACAAATATTGTCTTCGATATCAAGGGCATAAAGTCTTTTGTTATTATCAAAAAGATCAATAGGTTCGACTTTATAATCTTGGATATTATTTAAAAAAGGGGCTTCGTATTTGATCAGGTTGATAATTTTTTGATGCTTAATAGCATATGCAATTTCTACTCTGTGTGTGAGGGTATTAGCTAATTTCATCACTTCGTTATGGCTGAACATAAATAGCTTTTTTCTAATCTCACTAAAATCGTTGGGATCTTCTTTACTGATCAGAGCCATTAATTGCCTTTCTTCTTCTTGAGTCAAAAAAGTATCCTTCATTATTTCACCATCTTTTTTGATGCAATAGCGAAAGTATTTTTCTCCAACAACAGGTTCTTTTGAAATAAAGCCGGGATATATTAATTCATCAATCAGGTTCTTGTCTTTAATAAATACCTGACGTGAAATACCATATTTATCGCAAGCTTCCTCAACGGTAATACCATGCGAATGAGATAAATCGCCTATCATCTTAAAAATTCTCAAGCATTGAGAGTGTGTAGACATGAAATTTATTTTAGCAATGAAAAAAACATAACCTTTATTACAAAAAGCCATATTACAATTTATACTACTAAAAAAACACAATCATAGGTGTAAAACAATAGAATACACCTTAAATAACTTAAATTTAATAATGACAATAGATATATTTCATCTTATTTAAGATAAGTCATAGATTGTAATTAAATAATGATTTTTAAATTCAAGCTATAAACTTTTTTATCGATAGTCTTAATTGTTCGTCGCATATAAACGAATTAATCAGCAAGTTTTACCAATTACGCTTCGCTTTTCGGTATTTTTTGCGTTCGACGGCGGGAGCGAGCATGATACCCATTTCAGCGACATGACGTCGCACGGTCGTGATGGACAGGCCTGTTTCGTCTGCTATAGCTAAGGCGGTCTTTCCTTTGGAGTTTCTTATGATTTGTTGATTGCGTTCTTTGATGAGCTTCTGGTGGAATCCTGAGGGCATAGTCGTTTGTGTTTGCTCCCAGTGTTAAAACACTGGGGTATGGTTTCATTTGTTTTAATAACAGCGTTGAAACGCTGGATAGGGCGAGGTTGTTTACGGGAAGAAGATCGCGAAGGATTCGGAATGGGTATAATGTTTTCTTTATGGATTGGGAGACGCAAGGGATTGTGTCTGTACGAAAAGTCATGTAAAAGAAAATGAAAATATTTTACATGAAAGGGTTGTCATGTAAAAGAAAACGTTTTTTCTTTACATGAGGATATGATCGTATAAAAGAAAATGGGAAAACTTAACACGAAGTGGCAACCTATGAACTTGCCGTACCAAGAAATAAAAGAAAGTATGAAAGTGTATAAGGCTTTGATACCTGCTCACAGAGCACTGGCTGAACTAAAGGCAAGTTCGAGAAACATTCCAAATGAAGAGATTTTGATTAACACCTTGAGTATACAAGAAGCTAAAGACAGCTCAGAAGTCGAGAATATTGTAACGACACATGATGATATATTTAAAGAAAGCCTAAATATTGATTCATATGTTAATGCCTCAAGTAAAGAAGTGGAAAACTATATATCAGCACTAAAAAGAGGATATGCTATCATCAACGAATATGGTATGTTAACGTCCAACCATATAGTAGAGATACAAAGTGTATTGGAAAAAAACAAAGCAGGATTTAGAAGTGTTCCAGGAACTAGCCTAAAAAATCAAAAGACAGGTGAAATAATCTATGAGCCACCACAACATCCTGATATTATCAAAGACTTAATGGCTAACTTGGAGCAGTTTATCAATGATGAAGAAATGTCAGATTATGACCCGATAATTAAAATGGCCATTATACACTTTCAGTTTGAAAGTATACACCCATTTTATGATGGCAATGGAAGGACTGGAAGAATCATCAATGTCTTGTATTTGGTGCTTTCAGGGTTACTTGAAATGCCTATATTATATTTAAGCAGATATGTAATTCAAAATAAGGATCAATACTATAAGGCAATTCAGGAAGTAAGAGACAAAGGGAAGTGGGAAGAGTGGTTGATGTATATGACAAAAGCTGTGGAAGAAACCTCAAAAGAATCACTGAGACTCATCAATTTGATTGACAAAGAAATGCATATGATGAAAAATCTACTTAGAGAAAAATATAAGAAGATGTATAGTCATGAATTCTTAAATCATTTATTTAAGCATCCATATACAAAGATAGAGTTTTTGGAAAAGGAATTGGGTATAACACGACCAACAGCAAGCGGTTACTTGAATAAGCTGGCGAAAGATGGGATATTAGAAAAAAAAAGCATGGGAAAATCATTTTATTTTATCAATAAATCTTTGGTAAGGGTATTATCAAAATGATAATAACGGATTCTATGGTGTATTATACACTAACGATACGCTAGAACTATCGCATGTATTTGATACGCAATGAATTGCGTCTGTACGATTGAATGGGGATGTAAATGAGCTGGCGGTGGTAATGAGAATCGGGCTGGCACTTAGGCCAGCCCCTACAATTTTTAAAATATGGATTGCTGCTGTGGTGTCGATGGTTGGTTCTCAGACCACCAAATCTCTATGTCAAGCCACTTTTGATCTTCTTCGGTACCGAAATGTTTGATCAGAAATGTGCCGTACATATTCCAGCATCTTTGGGGCGCTTTGTCTCTTTTTTCGATGAGCTCCTGCAGGGATTTTTTCTCTTCTGCATTGCCGTTTTCATTGACCCATTCCACATATTTGGCTTTGAAGGAATCCGGAAATTCTTGGATATACTTCTTTCTGACTTCCAAGTAGTACTTGTTATAAAGCTCAGATTTTTCTTTGGCTAGCTTTTCCTCTTCTTTTTCTTTTTGCTTGAGCGCTTGTTGCCTAATCTTGGATTCTTTCTCTTCTTGCTGTCGTTCGAAATCTTTCTTGAAGTTCTCCGAATTGATTAGCTTGGCTTTGTAGGCTTCTGGGTTCTTGATGTCTGTACGAGACGCTATGAGGGCGTCGGCGTGTTGATCGATTGTATTAGCCTCTTCACCAATTAAATCTTGAGAATTTAAAATGGAAATACTGTCTAAAGATATAGGTTTACGCTTAGATGAAATTTGGAATTTAATACTTACGACTTTTTTTCCTTCTCGTTGTTCTATAAATGAAACATCTAAATCAGAAAATTCATTTATTTCATGAACTGCCGGCGTTATCACAGTTCGTTTCATCTGAGAATAAACATTATAAGTTTTTATATTCTCAATATTCAAAAGTTCTTTCAGAAAAAGTAAATCCAACTCTCTCTTGCCGATTTTTTCATATTGTTTACACAATTCATAAAGCCTAATCGAATACTTGGATTTAAATTTATAAACATTTGAAAGCAGATACTGTGTATAATTAGCCTTAAGATCCAAAAGATAGGGTGATATTTCTGCTGAAAATTTAATAGTGACCTTATTTTGACCACGTTGTTTTTTTGCAACTGCAATAAAGTTAATAGACTCCCATTCATCCAACTCATCTTTAAGACTAATTGAAGTATTTGTTAAAGGCTTAATCTGCTCCTTAACAGAACGAAGCTGAGAACCTCCTATAGGAGCATTATGGTCAAGGCCAAGTATATCATGGATATCAATGCTCATTTCCCTTAATTGCTTATCCCCTGGCTTAATTAAAGAAAAAGCTAAAAGAATAGCTCTTTGCTGTATCAACGAAAAGCCTTCTTTAGCATTAACAAGCTTATTAGATTTTACAATCTTGTAATCCATAGCATTATTATTTCATATCTTTCCTCTCTCTATCCTTTCAACATTTTATTAAAGAATACAAGAAGATTTTAAATCAAAAAATTTCTTAATAGCTTCAAAGCCCCTCAATATATAGCCTATATAAAAATCAGTCATGATACAAGCTATTAATAGTACGGAACAAGATATAAAAGTGTGTTAAATAAAACAATTTATATCGTGATACAACATACATAAAAAAATAAAGTGTGTGAAAAATGCCGTTTCAAAAATCATAGCTTGACTTGAAAAGCGAAAGTCAACACAGAAAAAGTGTTATAATTATATTCTCAACAAGAAAAAATCAATCAAAAGAATTAAGTGTGTAGAAAATAAGAGTAAATGACAATAAACAACACACATTAACGGCATATTTCACATACTTGAACGGCACTTTCCACATACTTGAACGGCATATCCCACACACATTAACGGCATTTTTCACATACTTAAACGGCATTTTTCACACAGATAAGGTGTGTAAAAAATTGATTTATAATAGGTTATAAACTCTGAAAACAATAAAACAGTAAAACAATTAAAACAACAAAACAAGAGAGGTTTGATTTTAAGTTTTTCTCGTTAATTAATAAATTACCTTTTTAGTGAAAAATTATTTTATCTATCATTAATTACATTATGTTAAATATTTTCATGTAAAATAAACTTCTTTTGACTATTTTTAGAAGATCTTAAAACACCTTTCCTCAAAAGATCATCAATGTCTTGGCTAGCTATTTCAAAAGAACATGAAGTCATTCTACTCCATCTATTTTTCGTTATCACAGCTGTAAAATCTGGATGAAGCAATTTTTTTAGTACTTTCAACTGTCTTTTGTTAAATTGCATTTGGGCATTTTGCCTCCAAAATTCATCTTTTTGAATGTTTCCATCAAGATATGTAATCGATAATTTTAGAGCTGAATCAATAGTCTGGATAAACCAGATTAGATATTCGGTCACATCCATATGACCTTTGGAATTTTGGCCTAATGCGGAATAATATTTATTCTTAAAGTTGACTATATAATTAGAAATCGCAACAGTTTTCACTGATGAGGCAAGTTCATTTTTTAATATATAATCAATTATGCTCCTGCCAATTCGGCCATTGCCATCCGCAAAAGGATGGATTAATTCAAACCATAAATGCGCTATTCCTGCTTTAACGAATGGGTGAGTGCCTGTTTCATCATTCAGCCAAGCCAAGAACTTATTCATATGCGTATTAATTGTATCAACTGGAGGGGCTAAATAGATTACCTTGCCTGAGCTTGTTCTAATTTCCATTCTAACATCACTATAAGCTCCTATAGGCATTGTAGGGTCTTCAGAGTTACCATTGGGGAAATACAGTCTATGCCACTTAAAAAGTCTCTCACGAGTCATACAAGTGGCACCAGTGACAGCATCTAATAGAACCTTCGCATTGACTTCTTCATTATCCTGTATATTATCAGTAGATACTATATTATTGCGAATAGAATCTTGAATATCTGTTTCATTAAGATATTGCCCTTCAATTTTAGCTGTGGCTATAATCTCTCTGGCTAGCATATCATTAATAATCTTATTTTTTTGTTCTAAGCTTATCGTTCGATACTTTTCCTTCAAGACTTCTAAAGTTCTCACCGCAATAAGGATTTCCTTCAATATGGCTTTTTTATTGTAAGTGAAATTTGGGAAGTCGGGATGATTATATTTATATAACTCTTCCATTCTTTTTTCGCATAAAGTCAGAATAACAATGTAAGAGAAATAGTTTATATACTCCAGCAAGCTCTGTTTTTTATCCCTCTTTTACATATTCTGAAGCGATGCAAAGAGTATCAATAGCTTCATTGATAAAATAGTTCAGATCATGATTACCGTATTCTGTCTTTTGAAAAGATTTATAATACTTGCTTTTTCTTTTCAAAATCACTTCTGAAATAGAAACCTTAAGTATTGAGTCATAACCGGACTTGATCAAAAACCAATAGAACAATGCTCTGGCGGTTCTTCCATTCCCGTCAGAATATGGATGAATATAGGCTATCATGTAGTGAATTATAGAAGCCTTAACTATCGGATGAAAATCATGCGTCTTAGTATTTGCAAAATCGCATAATTCCAATGTTAGCCTTTCAATTTTTTCAAACCTTGGAGGATAATGAACTACTTCTCCTTTAATCGTATCCGAAACATAAACTTCACCTTTTCTGAATCCTCTGGTCTTGTAATCAGATGATGTATCAAGCACTATAATTGATTGAATATCAGAGATCATATCAATTGTTAAGTCATCTTTTGCATGTTCAACAATATATTTCATTGCAGCTACATTATTGAAAATCATCTGCTGAGATTCTTCAACTGGAGAGTTGCAATCATTCAGCATTTTTTTAGCGACCTTGGTTGTTATATTAGCCCCTTCAAGTTGAGAAGAAGAAATCGCTTCATCCACCAATTTAACTATACCCTTGGTTGCCGCCTTTTCCAAGCTTGACTCAATTTGTTGAAGTTTTTCACTTTGAAAAGACGTAAGTCTAGATAAAAACAGATAATCGCCAAACCTTATTTTTACTCCAGACTTATATCGAAAATCACTAATTATAGACCACACTTCTTCTTTGCTCAAATTATTGATTTCATAGCCTTTTTTATATTTCATTTCCGTCCAATAAAGATATTCTCTATCCGTCATTTCTAAAAATGATTGAAGTTCACTCTGGCTTAGCAAATCTTCTTGAACATTAACTGACATTGGGGATAGCTCCAAACTCATATGCTATACAATTGAATTTTAGATTTATAAAAATATGCAATATAAAGCTTCTATTCTTAATCTAGAAAATTTTGAGTCTGATCAAAAAAGAAAGATTACATATAGTATCAGGGGGGTGTAATCACCGAGGGAAAATCGAATTTAAGGATAGGGGGTATCAACAACTCACATTTTTATTTCATTAGGCAATAGCAAAATGAGAAACAGCCAAAAAACTCTGTCAAATTATTAGACTTTTAAAATGATATGTCAATTGAAAAAAAGTGATTAATGAAAAATGTCTTTAATACCGAGAAAATTTCATTTTTTTAAACAAGCAAGTCCTATTACAAAATTTACACAAAAAAATCAATAGCATATTTTTTATTTTTCCAGAAGGTTGCAGTTTAAGAGATTTCACAAAGGGACGTTTTAAAAACGCAACAAACTTCTTAAATTTGATTCATTAAGCAATTACATTTGAAATTATGAAGTACGTGGCTTACTATAGAGTATCTACAGACAAGCAAGGCAAGAGTGGGTTAGGGCTAGAATCTCAAAGAGCTATCATTGAGCATTATTTCGAAAATGATGAAATTATACTGGAGTTCACTGAAACAAAAAGCGGCTCCGACCTTAATAAAAGGACAGAGCTTCAAGAAGCTATGAAATTCTGCAAGGACAATGGATATACATTGGTAGTTGCTAAATCAGATAGATTGACAAGAGATATGACAGATGCAATGCATATTCTTGGAGAATTAGATAACAGAGTTCATGCTTGCGACATCTCACAGGAAAAGGGAAAGCTTGACATGTTTATCTTTCAAATATCTATTGCTATTGCTCAAAAAGAAAGGGAATTCATTTCCATACGAACAAAGCTTGCCCTCAAAGCGAAAAAGGAACGGCTTAAGAAAGAGCAAAACATTCATGAGCAATCAATTCCTTCAGATCTCGCTACACCTAATAAGTTCACACTTGGCAATACTCAAAACTTCACGAATGACGGAAGACGAAAAGGACGTGAATCTATGATAAAGAAAGCTAAAGAACGAGAAAGAACTGCCTATTTTTTAGCCAAGGCTCATAGAGACAATGGCTATACCTTAATTGCCATTGCTCATAAGCTCAACGAAGCAGGTCTTAGAACGGCCAACAATAAACTATACGGAAAATCCCAAGTTTCTAGAATGTTTAAACGGTGGAATGATAGCTCATGCTTAACGTAAGCTATGTATTAAAATACTGATAAAGTATATTTTGACTGCATTTTCTTAATATTTGTATTCGACTCAGGTCTTTTCAGGCTCAAGCGATACTTAATCAGTATTCTATAAAACGACAAGATTCTAAAAGCAAAAGCATAAGAATAAATTATTTTTAAAATGGCTATGTGAAAGCAAGTCTCATAGGATAATATCATACTTGACTCTCATGCTTAGGGTCATTATTATTACTTGTTAATGCAACTATCTTGAGGTTTTACAAACATGAATATTTGAATAATAAAAAGATATGAATCAATTGTTATGTATGCTTTTTCCAATAATGTTGCTAGCAATTGCACAATTAAAAATTACCTCTATATAATTAAATTATTTACAATTAATTTTGAATTTATCGAATTCATTGCGTTGAAATATTATTTCCATTCTATCTTTTACAGAACAATACGGGTAGCTAGGGCTACCCATACTATGTTTTTTATGTAATATCCAATGCCTCCTGTGCTTTGGCCAGAAACTCCCTCTCTCCGATATGCTTGTGCCAGTCAGGGAAGGCTCTCGTGTCGATCATCCAGTCAAATAGGGTCGGTAGATCACAGCCGAGGTCTTCAGGCTGGTCACTTTTGGGAATGCCTTTATTATTCAAGCTGATGCGATACATTTGGCTCTTGCCGTCGACGATGCCCCAGCAGATATAGTGATGAGGATATTCAGCTTCTTCCTCTTTGGTGTATGCCCATACATTGAGCTTTTTGAACTCAGGATAGGCTTCCTCGGTGAAGATATCACCAGAGTAGTCCCAGTATTCTCCCAAAGCCTCTTTGCCTCCTTTGTTTTCCCACTCTTGGAAACGAAGAAAATTCAAAGCATTCCCATCTTCGTAGATTACTGAATTCTCGGGATGTGCATTAAAGAGTGAGGTTGTGAAAGTCTCATAAGGCCTGTATAAATGGACAGACATTTTCAATTTATCCTTGAAATAATGGATAAAGCCACCACCGCATTCCATGTAAAATGCTAAGATGTCATCAGGAAGAGTATCTTGACGTTGATCTTCAATTTTCATCATTTTAAGAAAGCTTCTTTGTGCGTCAAGTTCTAAAGCATCCTCCCCAAACTCTTGCCCAAAAGCCTGATAAAGCTTTCTTCTGAATCCATAAGCAGCAAAGGTCTTGGATTTGTCTTCGAGCTGTTCGACTTCTTCTCTGAAGGAAAACTTCGAAAGATCAGCTTCGGGAAGTAAATATTCCATTAGGCGAAAGAAGCCGTTATAGCGACGTTTGACATTTTCAGGTAAAGTCTCAGCGACAAAAGCCTGCCACATTTCCATGCCTCTTGTCATCTCGAAGAGATCATAATATTCCTTCAGACTTACACGAAGTGGACAGAGCTCTCCATTCTGAAACATGTAGTAGAGCTTATAGTCACCCTGCGCATCGATACGAATCAATGTAGTCGCATCATGCCCAAATCCACGGCTCAGAATACGAAAGTCCAGATTCTTGGGCAGAAATTCCCGCAGAGCACGGGAACCATAGCCTAGGTCGAGGGATTCTTTGTAATCAAAGATAAATGATGATGATAAATGTTCTCCTGAAGCGTTGATACATCCACCAAACTTTTCATTTTCTTCCCTATAAAACCAGACACTTTTGAGATGATAAGCATCAAAAGCAAAAACTTCTTTTAAATCATCATTGTAGATAACATTGTATTCCTTAAAATCATCTTTATGATCATCATGGTATTCATCGATTGAGTCATAATCGTCCCAAGATAAACATGTATAAAAAATAGGATGTTTATAATTATTATCATTTCTTATCTCTATTCCCTTAGATTTTATTTTTTTTCGTCTACTCATAATTAAAATATTAACACATTAGAAAGATGCATCTCTTCTAATCCTTCGATAAATTCAGTATAGCTAGTTTGCTTGTTTCTAGCTATTCCATTATCCTTAAAGTACTTTTTCAGCCAAGTATTATCCCCTTTGATGGCTTTACGCACAACATCGGTATTGTCTCGGAACCAATCTTCGGATTTGATCGTTTTGCCATCTGACAGTGGGAGGTCGGTGGTCAAGGAGGCGGCTTGATTTTTCTTTGCATATAGCCTGATACGTTCGATGCTGTTGTTCAAGTCATAATGCTGAGAACCAAATTCAGGAGTTATTCCATTTTGCCAGTCTTTATCAATAGGATGTATATCAAGCGTAAAAGGCTCAAAAAGCATTCGATCTCTCACCCATTGTTTATTCTCATTATATCGGTACTTCCAAGAGGTAAAAACGATATTATCGGCAAACCAGAATCGTTTAGGAGTTTCCTCACCAAAGTTTGGTACTTTATTATATCCCTCATCTGTTATATCATAACTAGCGCCCCCATTATAATTTACTTTGGCATCAAAGCCAACGACTTCGTTTGATTCTGGATTTTTAAGAGCTTTGGCTCCAATAATTTTTTTGATTTTACTTTCAAATTTATTGAGATGCTCTTTATTATTTTCATCGCTTTCAGGCACAAGGTTATAAGCTGCTCCAGGGCCACCGAAGTTTTCGTTAATGAGTAGGGAAGAGACAGTTTCATCCATTTTTTTTCTTAATATAATGAATGCTGATGAGAAGTAATTGAGCAATAATATAGAAAATCCAGAAGTGATTTCCGAAGCTTTTGGGGTTTGCATTACAAATGCAAGCTATAAGGAAAAGGTTCGTATCAGAGATGACGAACCAGTTGTGACATATGAGCAGTCAAGACATAAAAAAATCCCGAGGCTTGAGCAATGGGATTTTGGGTATTTTAATAAATGTAAGCGAACAGAGGAGCCATACAATACGGGTAGCCACACAGGGCTACCCATACTATGTTTTTTATGTAATATCCAATGCCTCCTGTGCTTTGGCTAAGAACTCCTCATCGCCGATATGCTTATGCCAATCAGGGAAAGCTCTGGTGTTGATCATCCAATCAAATAAAGTCGGCAGGTCGTAGCCGAGGTTTTCGGGCTGGTCGCTTTTTGGTATGCCTTTATTATTCAAGCTGATGCGATACATTTGGCTCTTGCCGTCGACGATGCCCCAGCAGATATAGTGATGAGGATATTCAGCTTCTTCCTCTTGGGTGTAGGCCCATACATTGAGCTTTTTGAACTCGGGATAAGCTTCATCCGTAAAAATATCGCCTGAATAGTCCCAGTATTCTCCCAAAGCCTCTTTGCCTCCTTTGTTTTCCCACTCTTTGTAGCGGAGGAAGTCAAGTGCATGTCGATCTTTCGTTACGACAGCATTTTCTTTATGAACATCAAATAAACTTGTAGCGAAGCTATGATACCTATTGTAAATATGAAGGTCGGATTGAATATCATCTTTACTATACGATAAAACGGCCTCACCTGCATCCATATAATAAGCAAAAATTTCATCAGGGAGTAGGTCCCCTCGTTGTTCTTCGCAAGACATGATTTGTGAAAAACTATTTTGCCCCATAAAGCTCAATGCATCCTGCCCAAACTCTTGCCCAAAAGCTTGATAAAGCTTTCTTCTGAACCCATAAGCAGCAAAGGTCTTGGATTTGTCTTCGAGCTGTTCGACTTCTTCTCTAAATGAAAACTTCGACAGATCGGCTTCAGGAAGCAGGTATTCCATCAGGCGGAAGAATCCATTGTATCGACGTTTGACATTCTCAGGAAGTGTCTCTGCGACAAAAGCCTGCCACATTTCCATGCCTCTTGTCATCTCGAAGAGATCATAATATTCCTTCAGGCTCACACGAAGAGGACAGAGTTCTCCATCCTGAAACATGTAGTAGAGCTTATAGTCACCCTGCGCATCGATACGAATCAACGTAGTCGCATCATGTCCAAATCCACGGCTCAGAATACGAAAGTCAGGATTCTTGGGTAGGAACTCTCGCAAAGCGCGGGAACCATAGCCTAGCTCGAAGGATTCCTTATAATCAAAGATATAATCAAGAGACAAATCCTCTCCAGAAGCATTGATACAGCCTCCGAATTTTTCTTCATCTTCTCTGTAAAACCATACGCTTTTGAGATGGTAAGCATCAAATGCAAAGAATTCATAAAGTTCATTATTAAAAACTATATTATATTCATTTAAATCCTCACCAAAGTCATTTTGAAATGCTTTAACATCCTCATATTCAGTATATGATAGTCCTCCATAAAATATAGGTGTCTTGTAATTATTATTTTTATGAATTTCTTTACCAACTATATCTAATTTCTTAATTCTATTCATAAATTAAAATTCTAAAACATTTTTTGTACTCATTTCTTGCAATCCAAATATAAATCTATTGTAAGGAATCCTAGTTCTACCTTTAACTCCATTATCCACAAAATACTTCTCCAGCCAAGTCTCATCAGAGTAGAAGTCAAGGGTAGGCTTTGGCGCCGTTTCCCATTTGGGCTGATCGATGCCAAAGGTTACGGGATGCTTTTTAAGCTTAGCCATCAGGCTTTTGCTTTCTGGATCGTTGGCCTTGGCTTTTTCCCACTTGCCATTGACCTGTTTGTAGGCCCAAGCCGTGATCGACCATTCATTTGGCACCATGCTTTGCTTAGGTAGTCGTTCTCCGATATTCGGTGTGTTTGGATTGGAAAGAAGATCTACATTAACGTCTTTTCCTTTGTAGTCCAGAACAGTCTCAAACCCGACTACATGCTGGTTCTTGTTATCCTTGTCGTTGGCAGTGTCACCGATGAGTTCCTTGATCTTTTTCTCAAAAGTATGGAGGTGATTTTTATTATTGTCCGAAGTTCCTGGCGCAAGGTTTTCAAAGGAACCGATACCTCCGAAGTTTTCGTTGATGAGTAGGGAAGAGATAGTTTCATCCATTTTTTTCTTAATATAATGAATAATGATGAGAAGTAATTGAGGAATGAATATAGAAAATCCAAAAGTGATTTCCGAGCCTTATGGAGTTCGCATTACAAATGAAAGCTATCAGGAAAGGGTTCGCATCAGAGATGACGAACCAGCTGAATATCGATGGCAAACGAGCAGTCAAGGCATAAAAAATCCCGAGGCTTGAGCAACAGGATTTTGGGTGATTTGATATATGTAAGCGAACAGAGGAGCCATACAATACGGGTAGCCACACAGGGCTACCCATACTATGTTTTTTATATAATATCCAATGCCTCCTGTGCTTTGGCTAAAAACTCCTGATCACCGATATGCTTGTGCCAGTCAGGGAAGGCTCTGGTGTCGATCATCCAGTCGAATAAGGTCGGCAGGTCGCAGCCGAGGTCTTCGGGCTGGTCGCTTTTTGGTATGCCTTTATTATTCAAGCTGATGCGATACATTTGGCTCTTGCCATCGACAATACCCCAGCAGATATAGTGATGAGGATATTCAGCTTCGTCCTCTTGGGTGTAGGCCCATACATTGAGCTTTTTGAACTCGGGATAGGCTTCCTCGGTGAAGATATCACCAGAGTAGTCCCAGTATTCTCCCAAAGCCTCTTTGCCTCCCTTGTTTTCCCACTCTTGGAAACGAAGAAAATTCAAAGCATTCCCATCTTCGTAGATTACTGAGTTCTCGGGATGTGCATTAAAGAGTGAGGTTGTGAAAGTCTCATAAGGCCTGTATAAATGGACGGACATTTTCAATTTATCCTTGAAATAATGGATAAAGCCACCACCGCATTCCATGTAAAATGCTAAGATGTCATCAGGGAAATTATTTTTCTGCTCTTCCTCTACCCTCATCATCTCCAAAAGGCTTCTTTGTCCATCAAGTTCTAAAGCATCCTCCCCTAACTCTTGGCCAAAAGCTTGATAAAGCTTTCTTCTGAATCCATAAGCAGCAAAGGTCTTGGATTTGTCTTCGAGCTGTTCGACTTCTTCTCTGAAGGAAAACTTCGAAAGATCAGCTTCGGGAAGCAGGTATTCCATTAGGCGAAAGAAGCCGTTATAGCGACGTTTGACATTTTCAGGTAAAGTCTCAGCGACAAAAGCCTGCCACATTTCCATGCCTCTTGTCATCTCGAAAAGATCATAATATTCCTTCAGACTTACACGAAGAGGACAAAGCTCCCCGTCTTGGAACATGTAGTAGAGTTTATAGTCACCCTGCGCATCGATACGAATCAGCGTAGTCGCATCATGCCCAAATCCACGGCTCAGAATACGAAAGTCAGGATTCTTGGGCAGGAATTCCCGCAATGCGCGGGAACCATAGCCTTCGGAGAAAGACTTATTATAATCAAACATATAACTATGCAAAAGGTGCTCTCCTGAGGCATTGATACAACCTCCAAATTGTTCTTCATTTTCTCTAAAGAACCAAATGCTTTTCAACATGTATGTACCAAACAGATAAATTTCTTTTAGTTCATCATTTATTGTAAAGTTGTGTTTCTCAAAAGATTCACGCTCGTTTTCCCAAGCTTCCTCTAAAGTTTCATCTTCATCCCATTCTAAACATGAATAAAATACTGGATTTTTAAAGGAACTGTGTTCATGTATTTGATCACTTACTATATCAATTCGCTTTTCTCTATTCATTTTTTAAAATATTAGAACTTTTTCTTTTTTCATTTCTTTTAAGCCTTTAATAAAGTCATTATAAGGAGCTTTGTCATTTTTTGATTTTATTCCTTTGTCATTAAAATATCCCTTTAGCCAAGTATTATCACCTTTGACCACATTGCGGATGTCTTCTTTGTTTTCGACAAACCACTTCTGGAGCTTGGTATTGGTGAGGATGGAGGTTCCTTGTCTTTTTGAAAACATCGTAAGTCTTCCTTTCAGGTCAGTCTCATCAGAGTAGAAATCAAGGGTAGGCTTTGGCGCCGTTTCCCATTTGGGCTGATCGATGCCAAAGGTTACGGGATGCTTTTTAAGCTTAGCCATCAGGCTTTTGCTTTCTGGATCGTTGGCCTTGGCTTTTTCCCACTTGCCATTGACCTGTTTGTAGGCCCAAGCCGTGATCGACCATTCATTTGGCACCATGCTTTGCTTAGGTAGTCGTTCTCCGATATTCGGTGTGTTTGGATTGGAAAGAAGATCTACATTAACGTCTTTTCCTTTGTAGTCCAGAACAGTCTCAAACCCGACTACATGCTGGTTCTTGTTATCCTTGTCGTTGGCAGTGTCACCGATGAGTTCCTTGATCTTTTTCTCAAAAGTATGGAGGTGATTTTTATTATTGTCCGAAGTTCCTGGCGCAAGGTTTTCAAAGGAACCGATACCTCCGAAGTTTTCGTTGATGAGGTGCATACGAACATAATCCTCCTTGGAGTTATTGGTCATCTCTGCTTTTTGCAAGAACTCCCATCCTTCGGTAGCAACCTGAGGAGTAGTACCAGCCGCACGATTGGCAGAAAGGTAAGTGACAGTAGCCTTACTTGCACGATTACCTGCATTGTCAAATTTAAATTTTGGTAATGGGAGTGAAGCAAGATTGGACTCACCGAAGAAATATTGCATGTTTTGCTGTATTTCCCCCCACTTTTTGTTCACCTCATTGAGATCCTTGCTCCATTCAGTATAAGTTAACTTGACCAGACTGTTGTACATGTCAAGTGTTTTTTGAGCCAGTGACTTATCCTCAGCATTAAGATTTCCTTTCTTTATTTTCTCATTGAGCATTTTGGAAATAGTATTTCCAGAAGAAGAAGTCGTTTTCTGGCGACTGATGGTAACGATCTCATCAGCAATTTTTTTGGAGTTATCAGACTTGTCAAGCAATATGAATCTAAATTTCCAAAAATCAGGATTATTTTTATTTTTAGGAATATAGTTAATCGACTCAATATCAAAACCAAGCGTATACCTTTCAGGATCTTCAAATTCTAAACGAACTTTCTTTTCCAATTCTTTGACTTCCTTCCAATCGTAAGAGTCTTTGGCACCCATAAAGAGTAAAATATTGTCTTTAAAATCTTTCAATGTTACAATATGCTCTGGATTGATTCTGGCAACAATAGCCTTGTCTTTTTTGTTTTTAGGATTTTTATCTACCTCAATAGATTTCAAGCTATATTTTTTCTTTAAGAATGCTATTTCTTTTTCAAAAGACTTGATAGTATCTTTCTTATCAAAGAGTTTGATAGCTTCTTTAGTCGCTAGCTTAACATCGCGTTGTTTTTCTGCATTTGTGCGACTATCTTTTTCCTTTCCTTTGGTCTTTTCACCTTGTTTCGTTTTGGTAGGTTTATCTGCTTTTTTAGCAGTAGCTTTCTTTCCTTTCTTTTTCCCGAATAATTTCCTCGTTTTTTTCCAGAGCTTTCGGATAGCATCGCTGATCTTCTTGCGAACAGATTCTAATATGCCTTTGACTTTTTTGGTCAAGCCATTGATACCGAGCACAGAAGCCAGCACACCAATCAATAAGGGCAATACTCGCGACATGACTTCTTCCACTTTAGAGGCGAGAGCGCTTACCTTGCCTTTGGCAATATCCGAAAGCGCTGTGACAAACACTTGCACCAAATCACCGATCTGAGCAGCTTTGTCGACGAAGAAGCCTACGACATCGATGATTGCTTTGGCAGCTTTAAGCAAGGCTCCAGCGGGACTCAGCAAAGACAGTAGCCATTTGAATCCTGCTTGTATAACTTGTGTCAGCACAGCTTCCTTGATCGTATCAGCGACACCAGCCTTAAAGTCGGCAAGATCATCTTTAAGCTTCTCCCATAGCCCTCCCAGACCTCTCTCGCGTATGATGTCAAACCAATCCAGAGACTTTTCTAGCATTGCCACATTCTTATCACCTATTTCCTCCGCGCCGATCTTGCGGATATTTCCCCAATCAAAACCAAGCACTTGAGAGGCGATGCTTAACATCCCTTGCACTGAGAAGATATTTTCAGGAAGTTGAATATTGAGCTTAGAAGATACTCCTGTTACCCATTGAAAAAAAGCATTTTTGAGATGCGCCGGCATATTTCCCAAGAATGCGTTGATTCCTTGACCTAAACCAGTTGCCAAATTTTCGAAAAAAGCAATAGGATTGAGAATAATAGCTTCCACAACTTCACTCATGCCGTCTATCAAGCTCATGAGCATAGCCCGCATCTCACGGATACGCTGTATAGGCCCTTGCATAGCGTCCATCGCTTTCAATAGCACGCCTTTGTTCTTCTCCTTCAGATCAATCATGCGCTTATCCATATCAGCCACACGCTGTTGATATTGATCAGCTAGAGTGATAACTAGTTCCTCTCTCTTGCTATCCACAGAAGATTGTAAACTATCAAATCTGGATTGAATCACCAATGCCGACTGAGTCCCCAGTTTACGCAGATCAGGAGCTAAACTATCCACGTAGTTTGAAATATTTTGTCGCCCCTCTTTTATGATTTGTTTGGCTTCTTTAAGCTTTGCTGCTACAAATAAAGCTATATCATTAATCGTGGAGTCCAGGGTATTCACAAATACCATTCGGCCTGTCACAAAGAATTCGTTTACTTCATCAGGAAGTCCTACCAAAGCATCCTTTACTCTTCTTAGCTGTCGTATATCCATATACGATTCGCCATAGCGCTCATTTTTATAAGCCGTCATCTTCTGCTCAATATGCTGCTCAAAAGCCAATCGAGCCAATTGGGCGCCTGCTTTAAATTTTAAGGCTACTGCATCGTCCAAATGGCTGAGTATGCCTTGGACTTTGGTTTGGGTATCATTGTAATAAGCCTCGATTTGTTGGCCAACATATCTTCTCTGACTCGAGTCTTGACTTGCAAGCTCGGACTGATCCAAACGAACAGTATTCAATCGAGACTCTCGCTCCACACTCATCTGTGTCAAGCCCATGCTGATATTATGGTCTGCATCTTGGCGTGCGAGATTTAAAGCGTCATGCTCAAATCGCATATATTCATCAACAGAATTATCCACATGGCTATGAGCATTTTCTTTCTGTCGTAGAGCATCCATGAATTCAGGCTCGTTGCTATTGGCAAGTACTTGTTCATTAAGACCTTCTGAAGTCAACATTTGGTCCATTTCTCGGCTTGGGGCTTTCAGAGACTTGTCGACTTGTTGTTGAGGCCTTTCTTTCGGAATTAGAGATTCTGAAGATACTACAGGCTTATCAACTTCAGGTACTTTGGGAAGAGCTATTACTTTTCTTTTTTGGACGCTTGATAAGTCTGGAGATTCTTCTGCTACAGAGCTAATGGGTTTCGCTGATGCTTCTTTATAAGCATCCACATCTTGAACCGCATGCATATTCACTTCCTCGATATTGTTGTTTTCGGCGAAGTTTTCAGCTTCTTCTTCATTGTTAGGAAGCTTCATGGCATTAATGCGTTTCGTCAATTGGGCTTTGAAAGATTGTGCATCAAAATCTTCGGGTTCTTGTTGGTTTAATCTATCAACTTTAATTTCTTGCGCCTTGCCTTCAACCTCTTGATTTGCAACAGGGGCTGCTTTATGGCCTTGATCAATCGAGGACTGAGTCGATGGGTGAATTGCATACTGAGTAGAAGCTGTAGTAATCTGATGAGAGATTAGGTCATGAATATTTTTTGAAGACTCAGGAACTATTGCCCCCTGAGAGCTCTTCTTCGGAGCATTTTGGCCTACTTTATCCTCATCAATCGTCTCGAAGGCAGCGTCATGTAAAGACGGCTGAGATAATTGTCCATTATCAACATCATAATTAGAGATATTGGGTATTTGCGATGAAACCTGGCTATCAGGATAACTATTTGTCAAGGGCTTCTCTATAGAACTAGTCTTTTGAAAATCCTCCGTGTCAGAAAAGTCTGAGCCGATCTTCAAAAGCTCAATGTCGGCAAGCAGTCGTTCTTGTTTTTCTATATCATACAGTTCTCCCTGTAAGGAGGCCCTGTGCTTTCTTTTTTTATTTTTTACAATTTGGGAATCATTCATTATAAGAAAGATTTAAAAATGAATATGATGAACATCAAAAAAATAAGTCGGATAAAATTGCTCATCATTTATAAATTTCTTCAGTAACCAATCTATTCATCAACTTGGCATCAATGGATAAAAAATTGTTTTTCACATGAGCCAAAGCTAATCTTTTAAGCACATTGATGATTCCCGCTGGAGAGATCTCATATCTTTTGGCTAAAGATTTGAGATCAAAAGCAGTATCAGGAACACATAATTTCGGCCAGAATTTTTTCCATATCTTCTCTCTTACAGGCGCAGAAGGAAAAGGAAAATAAATCATATGGTCAAAACGTCTCAGAAAAGCGACATCCATATTTTTTTTCAGATTCGAAGCGATGATTACTATTCCATTGAAGTCTTCTATTCTTTGAAGCAAATAAGCGATTTCTTGATTAGCATAATGGTGAGAAGAACTTCTTCCTGATCCAGTATTTCTTTGGCCAAAAACAGCGTCTCCTTCATCAAAGAATAAAATTATATCCTCGCCTTCCAGTTGGTCGAATAGTTTTTCCAAGTTTTTATTTGTTTCGCCAATGAACTTGCTTACTAATTTGCTCAGATCCACTCGGTAGACTTTCTTATCCAATTTTTTTCCTAATAAAGCAACAGCCAGCGTTTTTCCGGTTCCACTAGGCCCATGAAACACCATACGGGTGCCATCTTTCATATGATCACCAAAGCCATAATCGGCTTTAAGCTTATCTTTGGCTTGTACAAAAGTGATCGCTTCATCAAGGCGACTAGCCACTGAATCTTCCAAGATCAAATCATCCCAATTCAAACTAGTGTCAATTGTGCTTGCAGGAAATTCCGGACTTAACTCAGGCAAAGAAGGCCTCAATTGAAGAAAGAAGTTTAAGAAATCCTTGTCAACGATAAATGGAGCGTACGTAAAGCTCATCAACTCAGGGGGAGCATTCAAAGAAATTATTTTTGAGGAAAAATACACATTGCCATCTTGGCTTAAAAATCTAAAAGCATCTGTTCTGACTTTGATAGTATTGCCGGCAATCAACTTCAGGCAAGTTTCGCCCGAAGGCAGCAAAAAGCCATCAGGAGACCTAAAAAGACTGAAAGGGTTGCCTTTTACGGCCATTTTATCAATGAGCGAAGGGGCAATCACCGACGCCATTGCCAGTATTAATGAAAAGTCTTCCAATGAGGAAGGAGACGCAGCCTTTCTGAATTCTACAAATGGATTTTCATCATCGGAATACAGGCAAAATCCATTCAAAATTTGAACACACGAAGCATTGTCAATAGGTTTGTTCAAATGCAATTCTTCAAGTCGAATGTCAACAAGCTTCTCTAATAAAGAAAAGTTGCCTATAAAAGTAGAGTAAAGATCCATAAAGATAAACGATTATTAAAAAAATAGCTTCATGACGTTATCGTCAGCAATAAAAATAAGACCGTAAGCGATAAAGTTAAAAAAAAGGATACATGCCAGTCATTTTCATTAAGCATCTTGTTGTCTCAAGCAAGCATGGTGTGGCGACATAGCATATTATGGCCATTCAAAGGATTTAATCAGATCTCTTTTTAAAATACCGGAAGTTCCTTCCAAGATACTTTTGGCCAAGGGATTGTCCTTTTTCTTAAGCTGATTGACTCTAACAGCGTATTTGTAATCATTTTTGATCGTATGAGCACTTACAGAGAACTTGCCTGAGGTTAACTCTATAGCACTAGATAAAGACAAATTGCGATTGGAAGCTGTTAATAATACCATTTCGCCTCTATAATAACATTTTTGCTGAGTAGTAAGCTTTCTAAAAGGATAGTGAATGCTAATCATCCATTCTTTTACTTGATTGAAGTCAGCAAAGTGAATAAACTTATAGTTGTTTCTCAATAAAAAAGCATCCATGCTTATGGCTATTCGGTACCTATGGAATCCATCCACAAGCACATTTTTGTTTTCAAATTTCCAAAGAATTATCGGAGATATGATGCCAAACTGCCGAATACTATCAGTCATTACTGACAAGTCGCATTCATTCAAGCTTGGAAAGTAGCTTTCCAAACAAGGGTCTATGAGTACATTAGATAGAACTGTATCCTGCTCCGTGGAAAAAGCATTTCTAATAAATTCACGTTTTGACATTGCTGATTTCTTTAACAAGGTTCATGTAGTCTATAGCCCCAAAAGATTTAGGATCATAATTGAAAATATCAGTTCTCAAAGCAGATGCTTCCTTGACTTTAACATTTGAGCGTATGATCGTATCGAACACAGGAAGATTCAAGCTGTTGACACGAGCCATAGCTTCTTGCTGTATAATTTGTCTTTTATCAACATTGGCAAAAAAGACCCCCAAAAGGCTAAGTTCCAACCCAATAACGGACTTAAGCTGGGCCACAATATCAATGATTCGATTCATTCCTTTGACTGCGTAGAAATCTGGATGTACAGGAATAATAAGCTCATCTGAAGCGATAAGAGCATTCTGAGTAAGTATGCTTATAGAAGGAGGACAATCAATAATCACATAGTCGAATTCGGCTTTATATTCTTTAAGAATTTGCTTTAGAGTTGCAAACCCTCCAATTTTATTTGTCAAATGCAATTCTGCATCTCCCAAATCCAAATCTGAAGGAGAAACATACAAATTTTCTTTAATGGAAATAATGGGCAAATCACAGCCATCCAACAAAGCATCAACAAGCTGATGAATAGGCGAAACAATGCCAAGGCCTTCAGTAAGATTTCCTTGAGGATCCATATCCAGTAAAAGGACTTTATAACCTATTTTGGCAAGGCCAGCCCCAATATTATGCGCTGATGTTGATTTTGCCTGTCCTCCTTTGTGATTGCTAATGCAAATAACTCTGCATACATCGGCACTTGAGCTTATCAATCCCATTCCAAATTATATTTATATTTCGCATATAATTTAATATTGGCTTGGGCAATCATTTTTTCTTCATCATTGCCATAATTGAGTATATACCACCTTATAAAATACCTGATATCTAAGTTGCTTTCACCTTTAGCCATGAACCTACTGAAAACTTCTTTTTCATAAAAATCTTCGCTTTCTTCTAATTCAAATAAAAAAATCGCCAAATCCTCATCGGAAGCAATCATTTGATATTTATCGAAAACTTTGTTTCGTATATTATCAAATTCATTGACAATCTTTTGCTTCAAGTTCTCTCTTCTTCTTAATAGCGATCGTCTATTGTTTTCTTTCATAACTTTCAAGGACTTAGACTTTTTTTCATTAAAGCTAGGCAATAGATATCCAAATCTTAAAGCATTGAGAAGGTAGCCTTTTTTATTAGAAACGTCTTTTTTGCCATCCACATAATCCATGCAGAAGTTCAAATAGTCAGAATCATACTTTTTTACTAATCTTTTGTATGAATACTCATCCAAGAACCTGTTACTTCCAGTCTTCTTACAGTTATCTATCTCCCTTTGATGTGGCCTAGAAGTATTCTTTCGAATATGAAATGAAATACTGATCACTCTTTTTGATTTTTTATTCTCCACAAAATTGACAGAGATGTCAGAGAGTTTATTGATTTCCTTAATCGCTGGACTTAAAACTTTTGTTTTGAAATTGCCATACAGCTTGTATTTATTCTCAAACCCTAACAATTCTCTTAATCGACCAACTTCAATTTCCCTCACCTTGATTTGAGGATAATACTGTTTCATTAATTCGTAAATTCTAAAAGAAGGCGCATGCTTGAACATTAAAACATCTCTTAAAAAGTAACTTGTGTATCTTTTTTTAAGATTTAAAAAAAAAGGCTTGACATCAGAAGAGAACTTTAGAGTTACATACCCTCTTCCTTTGGCTCCTTCAGCATAGGTGATAAGGCTATAGGCTCTCCATACATTATTAAACTCAATAGAAATGCTGCTATTGATTAAATCCTCCGCAGCTTGCCTTACTCTGTTGTATTGTTGGCCAGAAACTTTATCGGAACTATTCTTTCCTAAAATGTCGAGAATTGATATCTCATGCTCACAAAATTCATCATCGTTTTCGGTAATTTTTGAAGAAAGAAGCGCCAACATTCGAAATTGATCTAAACTAAATGATTGTTTAGAATTTACTATTTTATTAGACTTTACTACTTTATAGTTAAAATAATTATTCATCAAGGGTTAATCAAAAGGATAAATAAATATAACTTATCGGGTAAGTTAGTCTGATAAATATATAATATTAAATGATATAGACGAAATATTAAATGATAAAATAATACTTATTAACGATAATTAAGTGTTGGTTAGTGATTTTAAAGCAACACCATCACTCTTCAATACATTAACAATCAGACACTTAAAAACCATTAAAACAATAAAACATAAAACAATAAAACAACTAGGTAAGAAAATACTAGATTTATATAATTATATGAATTTTTAGTCAATTAGAAATCATACGTATTTTAATTATAAAAAAAATGAAATATGAAAATATCAATAGATAAAAATAATAGAATTGGAAACTCCTCATTGCAATCAATCTTTTAGTATGATTGTATTTCCATATCAATTAGCAATTTTAAAGCATTTTATTCTCACCATTCTGAGTTTACACTAGTCTTGCTATTATTCCTTCTTCGACCTTTCATAACCACTTACTCCCAAGCACCCTAATATAAGACCAACCAGAGACATGTATATGCTATCATTAATATGCTTGTCTTCATACCATAAATCAACTACTGTAAGAATTGAGAATAATAAAAAAGCCATCATAGCGATATGAAGCTTAGAGTTTGGCTCCTTAGTTTGAAAGTCTTGGAGCATTCTTTGAAGGTAATTCTTGGTTTCATTATTTTTCATAAGCCTTTTGCTTTAATTTGTCCGGCATCTAATACTTTAATTTGACAAGATCCTTTAAACGGTGCTTTTGACCCATTCAAAGTATACATACCTTGACATGAACACATCACCGGTGCCATATTATCAAGCAAAACAGGAGAATTATCTGTAGTTATTTTCTCAGAGTTGCCCATAATGTCAGAAAAGTTATTGCCATTTTCAGTATCTGACAACAATGGTCCTACTGCAGTGCAATTAATAGCACCATGCAAACCACCACTGGGTTGTTTAATCGCCGTTATCACTGGATCACCTGAAAGCGACAGGTTTGAGGAAGAAGGTTCTATTGATAAATCACTTTTATCAATGACAAATTTTCCCTGGCCTGGAATAGATGCTGACATCGGAGTTATCAACAATTTAAATTTGTCATTCAAAATTAATCCATTCATAATTACTAAATTTAAAGAAACAATTGAATATTATGAGAGTCTAATATGCGATCAGGCATATTTTCTTTCAATAAATCCTCAGAAAAAGGATTATTTTTCATGCTAATAATCTTCAGATTAGGACATTCAAGTACTTGTTCAGGAAAAATTGTGAATTGATTATCGTCCATAACCAAGACTTCAAGATTTCTCAATTCGGAAAATTTATTAGGCAAATAAGATAATTCATTTTTAGACAGATTTATGAATTGAAGACTTGAGCATTGATGAATATTGGTTGGTATATTTTGTATTTCATTATCCTCCAAATGCAAATATTTCAAATTATCAAGCTTTGCAATGCTTTCAGGCAATTGCTTCAAGTTGTTGGAAGCTAAATTTAATTGTTCTAAAGAAGTTATATCACCTAATGCATAAGGAAATTGTGAGAGTTCATTTTGAGAAAGTATAATAACTTTTAATTTTCGAAGTTTTGTGATAGCATTGGAAATTGATTCCAATTGATTGGATGCTGCGGAAAATATTTGAAGCTCAGGACTTGAAAAAGCAATATCAGGTAAAGTGCTTATCTTATTGCCATCCAATGACAATATTTCCAATTTTTCGAGTGATGAGAATGACCAAGGAATACTTTTAACTTGATTATCTTTAAGACTCAACATCACCAAGTTTCGACATAAGCCCAAAGGCCACATGTCAGAAATGTAATTTGAATCCAAAGTCAAAAGAGCCAATTTAGTTAACTTGTTAAAGTCAGCGCTCAGATCATCTAGTTGATTATTGGAAAGAAATGCTGACCGCAAGTTCTTATGATTAAAAAAACTAGAAGGCAATGCCTTTATTAGATTGTCATCAGCATTAACAACATTCAAATCAGAAAAGTTCTTTGACAATGAATGATTTGGAAATGATACAATGCCACAATTTTGAAGTTCTATTTCATTATATGACGAAGTCAATAATTTATTCCAAAGGTTTTGAATATTAGAAGACAGAGACTGAGCCTCTTGATTACTGAAGATATTAGCCATAAAACAATAAAAATATGAAGCCACAGCTCAAGAGCTATGGCAATAAAAAAAAGATTATAGTTTTTCTTGAGAAAAAGAATACTCCGCTTCGATTGTTGGGTTGTCTTTATTCAAATCTTCACTTGAAGCTATGATACTCAAGTCTACATTTTCAATTTCCACAGATTTGTACTCCGGAGGGAGGAAATTCATCGAGCACTTGTAATTAATCGCATTGATTCTTAAATTATCGTATTCAAAATCTTTAGTTCTGGCAGTGTCTACTTTTCCATCACATTCAATTTTTCTCACGCAAAAATCTCCATATTTAAATTCTTCTCCATCCAAAGTCAAAATAGATTGATATCTATAGTTTTCCCATAAACCATTCGAACTATCTGATAAACTTAGCCGATTGATTTTGGAAAACTCATAGTTTATCATGTCTATAAGTTTTAATTGCTCAGAAGCGGAAACGGATGGCGGTAATTCGTTTGCAGACATATTCGATACAAAAAATAAAGAAAAGTCAGTGTCAAAAAATACGGTTTTATCATACGAAAATGTAAAAGTGCTATCATGTATATCCAATAAAATAGCAGGGCAAGAGAAGTTAGCCACTTCGGTGTTAAATTTTTGCATTTGATTATTGTATAAATCAAAATGAATAGCAGGTATAGATTCTTGCTCTACATAGTCGGAGATGATCTTATTAATCAATCGATAAAGATAATCAAACATAATAAATGAATTAAATAAAAAATAGGTTCAAGGCAAAAGTCAAAAAAATATATCTAGATAAAAAGCAATGCATAACATGACGGTCTCAAGTTAAAGCGTCATTCAAATATAAAAGACAATGACGATCAAGAGCATTTGCTTAGAAAAAGAATAAACGTAAAATTTGCAAAGAAGACAATGTTTAAACACTTAGGAACAGCTAACACTATGCATTGTCTCATTGAGATTATTTTTTGAATCCCAAAAATAAGAAGTGCTCAATATGAGCTGAGTCAAATAAATTTTTTAGGACATGAAATGACTTCGGTTGAATGTTTAGGGCAATGGAAGATCAAGTAAGAGAAGAAAGCTTCAAAGCCAAAATACATGAGCAAAGGGTCATTTCATGATTGCATAACTGAACTTATAAAAAGTAATTATAACATTTTTTTAACCCCAAAATAAAAGATATATGTCGTTAAATGACGTAACATTCGACAGGACCATTGGAGGTCTGGGGAGAGTGTCTCCTAGTGAAGATCATGTCAGTGGCATGCTATTTTACGAACAAGATACAAGTGGAGAAGAGGAAATATCATCTATAGAAGAGCTATCCCCTAAGTTTACTCCATATTCTAATAGCGGAGAATCGAATGCGAAGAACATTCTTTACTATCATGTCAGTGAATTTTTTAGAATGAACCCTTCTGGAAAATTATTTGTCAAATATGTTGCAAGTGGAGATAGATCAACTGATTATTCAGAAATCAAAGAATTGCAATTTAAATCCGGTCGCAAACTTAGACAATTAGGAGTTTACGATCCAGAAATCGATTTAGGAGAAACAGATCCAGGTTCTCATACCCAAATCGCTTGGCCCAGCTTGCAATCATTAACTAAGACATTAAACACAGAAGAGCATGCACCGTTATCTATGATGATTCAAGGAAAGTTCACTGGAACACTAAGCCAATTGAGTGATCTTAGTGGAAAGGAATCAAGATATATTAGCGTATTGATAGGAGAAAGCGCCACAGGACAAGCTTCAGCGATTAAAACCAATCTAAAGGATAATAACCTACCCGTTGGCTGTTTAGGCACAGCATTGGGTACACTAAGCAAGGCACTGGTTCATGAAAATATCGCATGGGTTCAAAAATTCAACATTGCTGGAGGAGAGTATGATGTTCCAGGATTTATCAATGGGGATAGATATGATGAAGTAACCAAAAGCGATCTAGACGATTTGAACACAAACAGATACATTTTCGCCATCAAGCACACAGGCGACCCAGGGACATACTTCAACGATTCACATACAGCAACCAAAGCGGTGGATGATTACGCTTATATTGAAAATAACCGAACAATAGACAAAGCTATCCGCAATATCAGAACAAGCCTCCTGCCCCAGCTTAACAGCCCTCTAAGAGTGGATAGAGAAGGATATCTATTTCCTGATACTGTAAAATATTTTGAAAACTTGGTCAAAAAGACTCTTGACCAAATGCGTAACGACGGAGAGCTAAGCGACTATGCCATAGGTATCGATCCTTATCAAAGAGTATTGGAAACTAGTGAACTTGTGATATCTACAAGACTGGTGCCAAGAGGAATAGCCAGGTCCATTGATGTTAAAATAGGCTTTGCTACAAACGCGGAATAATCATTCATAATAAGCTGTTTTAAAATTAAAAATATGGAATTAAATAATATCACATTCAATAAAACCATTGGAGGACTTGGACGAACTTTGCCTGGGCAAGACCATGTATCCGGCATGCTATTTTGGCTAGATAGTAAAGGCTCTAAGACCAAAGAAGATACACCAATAGCGATCAAGTCCGTAGAAGAATTGGAACGCCTAGGCATTGAAAAACAAAAGAGATTTGAAGGGGATTCTGGGTTTGATGAAAATGTAGATGAAAAAGATGATCAAACAATATGGTATCATGTGGAGCAATTTTTTGGCATGAATCCAGGTGCAACTCTTTGGGTAGAAATTAAAACAACGGCTGATTCCAGTTCAGTAGAATCACTTCAACAAAGTGCAAATGGTGCAATCAGACAAATTGGTATATATGATGAAGTATCGTCAAATACTGAACCTTTTATCGGGGATCTTCAAAATAAAGCTACGAATCTAGCAGATAAAAATCAGCCTGTTTCTGTATTATATCAAAATGTAAATTATGTTGTGCCTAAAGAAGAAAATACTTCTTTATTAAGAGAAGGAAAGGCAAAATATATCAGCGTTCTTATAGGACAAGATGCAAACGCTCGAAAGATCAAAGAAAAAATTGGCTGCATAGGGGTAGCTCTAGGGGCGTTAAGCTCAGCTGCCGTTCATGAAAATATTGGATGGGTGCAAAAGTTCAACTTAGGCGGTCATATATCCAATCCTGAAATACTCATTAAAGAAAATGCTGACCCTGATCCCGATGAATTTCAGGCAATCAAAACGATGAGCAAGACCGACAAAAGCAATCTGAACAGTACAGGGTTCATATTTCCATTGCAGCATATCGGCGACCCCGGAGTGTACTTCAATGATTCACATACCTGTATCGATTCTTTGGACGATTACGCATACATAGAGAACAACAGAACTATCGAAAAGGCTATCAGAGAAATTAGGAGTAATTTATTGCCGCAATTGAATAGCCCATTCGATATCGATTCAGAAACAGGAAGAATGACTCAGGATGCTGCCAAGCACTTTGAGAACTTATGCAAACAGCCTTTGGAAAGGATGGTAAATCAAGGAGAGCTAAGTGAGTTTGGTGTCAAGGTAGATCCTCTTCAGGTTATTTCTGATTCTCATATTGAAGTTGTGATGAAGTTAGTCCCTAGAGGAACAGCTAGAAGCATCAAAGTAAATATTGGATTCACTGCCAGAGTATAAAAAAGAACATTCGGAAAGATCGCATTTCTTGAACATTCAACATTGAAAACATAAAATAAATAACAAATGAAATTCGCACCATTAGTAAACGGAAGAACCTATTCATGGTCAGATATTACCGTAAACATATTAGGAAACCCAGTATCAGGCATTACTGCTGTCAGTTATGAAGATAAGCAGGAAATGGAAAATGTATATGGAGCGGGTGAGCAACCAGTCGCCAGAGGCTATGGCAAAATTGAAGCGACAGGTTCAATCACCTTATTAGTTGACGAAGTAGAAGCATTGATGAATGCATCTGAGTCTGGAAGGCTCCAAGAGATTCCTGAGTTCGACATTGTTGTCGCATATGAAACATCTCAGGGAGAAATCAAAACACATACTTTGAAAAACTGCAAGTTCAAATCCAATAAAAGAGAAATGAAAACCGGAGATATGAAAATGGAATCAGCACTTGAGCTACTGATTTCTCATATCGAATGGAAATAAAATATCTATGCCAACCACATGCGTCGAGAGCAAATATTTCGTCGCATGTGTTAACATTTGAAAAATATGAAAGACAAGGTCCAAGAAATATTAAAAGAGGAACACGGTGAACTCTATGAGCTGGAAGTGCCCTATTCATCGCAAAACAAAGAAAGTGTCAAAGCCTACCTAAAAAAACCAAGTCGAAAGGTCTTATCGGCATTTCTTAGCAAAGTGAATATGGATCCTCTAGGCGCCTATGAATTATTATTGAAAAACTGTTGGGTAAAAGGAGATAAAAAGATATTGGAAGAGGATGAGCTTTTGATGAGCGCTTGTTCATCATTGGAACCACTAGTAAGCTATCGTCAATCCACTTTAAAAAAAATTTAAATTCATTCGTCGTCAATGAAGGTCCACATATGGATCATTTGAGAAAAATGAACGCTATGCTTCGGTTTCATTTTAAAATAGATCCCGATGCTCTTTCAGATGAGGAATTTGCCATGCGATGGCATGAATTAGTATGGATACTCAATCAACAAAAGGGTATAGAACAAAAATGAGAACTTGTGAACTAAAAATATTAAAATCCTCGTGGATAAACTCTATATGCTCAATTCAAAATAGATACGAGCATATGGCCAAAAAAGGATTCAATGAATTCTCATGGAAAGTCATGGACAATATATCTTTTCCTCAAAAGATGGGGGATGATAAAGTGCTACCAGATGTTGACAAGACTCATATAGCTCAAAGTTACGTCAATACTGACGATTCAAGCCATACATTAACTCAAAACAAGGTCATTAATAACATTTTGAGTAACAAAATAAAAAGCGATTCCCAACAATTCACAAACATAAACAAAACAATTAATGATGCTGTAGGAAAGGATATCAATGGCGTAGTTCAAAATACTCATAGGTCTGAAAGCATATATCAATCCATACAAAACATCATAAATAGAAATCATGACCATCATCCATTAGTCAATAATTTTTCTCAGACAGATCAAGGAAAAAAATACGAAGTCTCTTCATGGCTTCATCATCAAAACATAGAAACGATCAATCAAAGTCTATGGAAAGAATTTGATCCTAAGCCTAATAGTCAGCTCCATAAAAAAGATGCTGAAAAACCCAGAGTCATCGTCCAAAAACTCGTGGAAAACATACATATAAACCATCAAGGCAGTTGGACAATTACCCAAGAAGAAATAAAGACGCAAGTGGAAAGTGCATTGATACGAGCGCTGGAGAGTGCATAGAGTAAAGTAAATATTTTTATTACCAATTATGAGTAAATATCAATTTGTATTAGACCAATTAGGCTTAAAATCTATACAGCCTAAAATATATCGATCTGAAACAGATATCATTGATGATCATCTATTTTCTGAAAATAGGGTCAGTCTTTTGGGAACACCTGTATTTTCAAGCGTAACCATATCAGACTTTGAGAACAGTAACAATACTATCGTGTTGGATGCTGCTCTAATAGATTTAAACGCTGAAAAAAATATTTCCATGACACCTATCCAAGGAAGGAAAGGGACATTCAAAGAGTTTATATCAGAAGGAGACTACGGGATAACTATCAAGGGGGTCATTTTTGGAAAGAATCGCGATTATCCACTGAAGGAAGTCAAGAAGCTCATTCATTTATGTCAATCGCATAACTCCGTTAGAGTATCAAGCGAATTTTTAGCTCTATTCAAGATTTTTAGCATGGTGATCAAAAGCTATAGCTTAGGACAGTCCGAAAAGCAAGGATTTCTAAATATTCAACCATTCTCTTTGCATTGTGTTAGCGACGAGCCTGTTGAACTATCTCTTAAATAAGAAAATATGAAACAAGCAATAGCCAAGGTAAAGATAGCTGAATATTCATTTGATCAAGTCGAAAGCATAAAGATCCAATCCAGCATGCATCAACTAGGGGATAAATGCACCGTAAGACTGCCAAAAAAAGTCAAATGGGGCAAAGGATTAGTGTCTTTGGATGAACAAGATATACTTAAAAAAGGAATGGAGATTGTCGTAGAAATGGGCTATGACTCGGACATCTCTGAAAGGTTCAAAGGCTATATTCGTCACATCCATTTGGATGATATTGTTGAGTTGGAATGCGAAGACAATATTAAGTGGCTGGAAGAACACACATTCGATAGTTTTTCATTAAAAGAGAATGCTAATATATCCGAACTTGTTCAAAAAATATTGCCATCCAACTCTATTCCTTTATCAAAAGCATTGCCTATTCCAGTTCTCTCAACCGGAAAATTGCGAATAAGAGGTTGCTCGGCGCAAGATGGAATCAAACAAATTTCCAAATTATTTGGAATGAAAATATTTTTCAAGAATGGAGAACTGTCCTTCCACTCTGCCGCTTCTCAGGTCAATAAGGTCCATAAAATAGCCAGAGACAAAAATATGGCAAGCATGGACGCAAAGCTAATAACAGTTCACGACTCACGAAAAATTGTCGAACTGGTAGTCACTAATGAACAAAATAAAGGCTTCAGTCTCAAAATCGGCAATAAAGGAGGTGAAGTCAAGAAAATAGAATATCAATTGGGTGCTAATAACTTAGCCACAGCCAGCTTCAGCTTATTAAACCATATTATCAATGAACAATATGATGGTATGAAGGGAAGCATTACTTTATTCGGACTTCCTATGGTAGAGCATGGCGACGCATTGGAACTTGATGACTATTTGTATCCTGACCATAATGGTACTTATTGGGTCGAATCAGTCATCACTACGCTTGGCAAAGAAGGGATAAGACAGCAAGTGGAGCTAGGTAGAAGCACTGATTATATATTCCCTTATCAACCAAAAGACTTACTGAATGCTGCCATAGAAGAATTGGCGACCTATATAGTCAAGAAGCTCAAAGAAGCAAACATGGGAATTGAATTAATTCAAAAATTATACTAGACACCGACTATGAATCAATACAGAGACATATTATCCGATGACAATGGCGACCTGCTCATCGAACATGGAGACTTCGTTGTAAGCCATAACGATTACGGACATATACGAAATATCATGCAGTCCAACTATGGGTCATATAGCCAATTCCCTAGTCTGGGGGCTAACTTGAGATCGCTTCAATACGGTTTTTGGACTCCTGAGTTCAAACGGCATCTGACCATACAATTGGAGTTTGACAATTATGATGTTAATGAAATCAATGTGCCTGATACTGGTGAAATTCAAATCCATGCAACAAGAAAGGATTAAATATCCATTGTCATTCAATAACATCAAAGTATTGGTAAAGCGTATGATGTGCGCTCAAATGTAGTACGGTGACTGCCATCTTAGGCATGATGTGATACTAATTTGACCCCGATAAGAAAAACTTAGACATTCGTATATCATGAAATACAAAAAAATAACAAGTCTCCAAAACCAAACGCTAATCGATATCTCCCAGCAAGAGTATGGGGACCCGACTGGTGCATTTGTATTGTTGGAAGACAATCCCGCATTAGAAGAGGAGTCAATATACCAAGATATTCTGAATTTTGATCAAGAGCTTGATGATCTAAGCCAGCAAACCATAGCTCAACAAATGACCTATTTAACAGCTAGACTGCCTTATGGAATTGAGATCAAGATACGAGAAAACTATATTTTGAACGAGGAAGCTCTAACAACATCAGAGCTATTTAAAGAGAACAATATTTCTATAAAAACGAACTAATAAAACAATGGCAAGAAATATTAGAGAAATCTACAATGAAATAATAATCGCCAAGGAAAATAATGAGCAATTGGATATGCTCGTCAATGGCTATAGTCCTGAAGACTCCAAAGGCCAAGACTATTCTCAAGAATTGATTTCAGCAGCCAACTCGCCAAGCAAAGTCGCTGAATGGAAATTGATTTATTGGGTAGTGGCTTTTGCTATTTGGACTCATGAACAACTTTGGGAAGTTTTCTTCAAAAAAGCTGAAGCTTTGGAAAAAGCTTCTAAAATTGGAAGCTTGGAATGGTATAAAAAGAAAATACTTGAATATGATGGTTGGAAAGATAGCGAAGGGAATAATGTAATTCAATTTGTATCCTTAGAAGAAGTAGAAGGATTAATCAAAATAAAAATTGCCGGTCAAAATCGAAATAACCTTGATCCTGATTTACCAATTCCTCCCGTGGAAAGTGATCCCGACTATGAAACCAAACAGGAAGAATACCTTGCTATTGAACGTTTGAAAAATGGATTCAATCATTTCAAAAACTTCTTTGATCAGGAAATTAGACTTGCTGGTATTCAAACCAGTATCACAAGTCATGACGCTGACATAGTGAAAGTAAAATACGATATCTATTATAATCCTAAGATGTCGCTGCAAGAAGACAAAACAGCAAGAGACATCCTTATGGAACGCATCGAGGAAAAACTTAATGAGTTCCAAAGAAATGACATGCCTTACAATGGTATTCTAAGCTTAACTAAATTAACAGATGCCTTACAACAGGTTGAAGATATCATAAGTCCTGTGCTTGATGAAGCATATTATATTAATATACTTAACACTGATGAGGATGGCAATACAACTGAAAAATCTGTTGAAATAGAAGAGTTTTATCGACCATTATCTGGAGCTATCGATATAGAAATTATTGTAGAGGAAAGTTCCTTTATACCTTATAATACATTAACAAATAGCGACAACACTGACTTGACTTTCTCTTATGAAATTGGTGTAAACTCTCTTTTCAAGAATCTTATAGACATCAATACTCTTAAAGATAAAGTAAGTAAAAATGTAAGAGAATATGTAACAGGATTAACACAAGGGTCTAAACTAAAGCTTTCGGAAGTAGAAGAAAAGATCAGGTCATATTTGCTTATCGACCCTGAATTAGAAATCGTTAGTTTCGATCAAAATAATTACTTAAACAGGTTAAAAGATTTTTCAAATTTATATTCTACACTTAAATCCGAATCTGAGGCAATTGTCGTCGAACCTGATATTAATAAATATAGAGCATCTTCTGATGTTAATATCTATGAACATGGTGTTACAGTAACTGATGTAGGATATTTCAACGTTAATAACCTTACAGGAAATCCTACGAAAATAACATCATTCTATATTGATGAAATTAAGGATGGTACCTTACTAGCAATTGCTTATGACCTTATCAAAGAAAAACCAAATATCGATACCATCACAGAAGAAGATGTATTTAAACTTTTAGTACCGTTTCGAAAATATGACATATCAAACGAAAGTAAAACTTTCATTACGATGGAATCCTTTATTTCAGATAAAAATGAAAAATATTTGAAAGCACAAGATGGCACCATACATCATTTTATTCTAGAAAAAGGAATGTATGGACATTTAAATACTTATATATATCAATATATTAGGGCAGCAAATTCAAAGTACATTCAAAATAATGAAAAGGGATATCATAGAGCTAAATATAAGTATATCGATGATTACTCAGGAATACAAATTGCATTCAATATAGAAGCTATTACATATCGAATTCGACAGGTTTATAAAGAAGCTTCAATTGGCATAGATATGAATAACAATCCAATTTTTTATGAAAAACTCTATTTAATGGATTTAGAATCTTATACAAATCGAATAAATCGAAAAGTATATTTTACTGAAAAAGTCAATGAATACGAAAGGTATCTGCTTGAAAAAATCAGTGAGAATGATAATTTGGATATCTTCAATTTGAACGCAATAGATATTCTCTATAGCAGCTCTCAAGCATTGGCAGGAGTAGAAGGAGGCACTTTATCCAGCGTTAACTATCCTGATCGATTAGATAGAACAGAAAATAAATCATATCTACTCAAATCTCGAAAAATTTCCCATAAAATATCTCCTCCCAATATCGTAGAATACAATAATTTGGAAGATATATCGGTGCTTGACAGCAAGTTTATTGAAGATAATATAAGCGAAGAATATAAAGTTCACCTAATTTAGACTGCTATGACAACGAACAAAGAGACGTTCATCAAGCGTCTGATGGCTCCATTTTTAAGACAGCCTACAAGAGTAGCTTACCTGACAAATGGCTTGAAGCCCATGTGGGATTTATTTGAAAAGACAAATGGATTATTCAATGATTTTGAGGAGAATATTACGTTTATCCCTACAGAAAATGCTATAAGATACTATATATTAAATAAGTTCTCAAAATATGTAGAAGCTGAAGGTGTCAATGTTTACAGCAATGATCTAGGACATAAAAAAAACCTTAATGTATCGAAAACGATCAATAACTATCACATTTACAACCAAGAGTCATATCCTGAAGAGATAAACAATCCAATATTTGAAATATTCGAACATAATGTCCACAACTCACCCAATGGATCACCTCAAGCATTTATTTACAATCATAGTCAATGGTTACCTACCGAAGTTACAACCAAAATCGTCATAAAAGATCAATACAAGGAAAGAGCTGACATAAAAGCATTGATTCAGCGAATTGTAGAAGAAAAAATGATCGCGGGTAAAAGATCAGTCATTCATTTCGAATAATATTAATAAGGCATAAAACAATGAAACACTTAGATTTAAATATAGTCGTAGGCCAAGCAGGGTATCCTTTTTCCATCGAAGATGTCAAATGGCTAAGCAAAAGCGGAACAGAAAATAGCGTGGTAATGGCAAAAGCTCTTAGTAACTTGCAGAAGTTAGGAGCCAATTCTCCTATAGCAAGTACTGAGCATAATTCAATTATCATTGACGATAACTACGCAATTATCGAAGATAATATTTACAAGATTTCCAATCCAGTTTTTGTAAAAGATGTATTTGCCAACAACAACTTAATTTCTGATGGTGTATTTTGGCATATCAATCCATCATCCCCAAGCCCAGAAGCAAACATTGACAAACACTTAACAATAAATGGTGTAAAATCAGAAGATCCTATTCTTCCTTACTCTGAGCGAGTGGCAACACTTATCACCCCAAGCACACATGCGAATTTATGGGGAGATGGTAATCCTGCCAGTAACGAACAATTAAAAAAGTTTGAATTACTAAATCTGTCTGACATTATTTACGGAGACATACGTAAGGACATGCATGTGAACTCTCTTTTAACTGTTAACAAAAAGCTTACGGTAAATGATATTATTGAAACACAGGATGTTCTAATCTCATCAGATGCTCGATTCAAAGAAAATATTCTTCCAATCACTGAAGCTCTGGAGAAGATAAAAAAGCTCAATGGTGTAAGCTATACGAGAAATGACACTGAAGCAAAAGATAAGAAACATGTTGGTTTCATAGCTCAAGAGGTAGAAGGCGTACTTCCTGAACTAGTGGAAGAAAACGCTGACGGCTACAAATCAGTGAAATACGCACAGCTCACAGCGGTTCTTTCAGAGGCTATTATTGAACTAGATAAAAAAATAGACAAGCTCAATACCGCTATGGATAATTATAGATATCTGCAAAACATAAATAAATAAGACTATGGCAGAAGATATAGAACAAATATTTTATCATTACGGAAGAGATGCTGAAGATGGTCCTCAAGGATATCCAGGTCCGCCAGGGTATCCTGGATTTCCCGGCCCACCTGGGCAATCTTACCCTGGAAAAAATGGAAACAGGGGTGAAAAAGGCGATAGAGGAGAAGATGGTGATCCCGGTGATCCTGGCTTAGAAGGGTTGATAGGACCTCCAGGTTATGATGGAGATTCTACCAGTTCAAACATTAAAATAGCAAGTGCTCGATCCATTGAATATTCTTCAGAAGAAGAAAGCGAACAAACGGTCAAAGAGATATTACTAAGTTCCAATACTACCAATACAGAAATCTTATGCCGCAATGGAGAAAGAATCATTATCAAACAAGGAAAAATTTTAGAATGGATCTCTTCATCTGGAGATCCCATATTTGAGTCTAAAACATCAAATCTTACATAGATGAAAACAGTACCTTTTGAAGAATGGAGAGATGGGATTCCCGGCCCGCAAGGATACGATGGACCAATGGGACCTGATGGTTTCCAGGGAGAAGCTGGTGTTGATTATTATGGAGCTGATGGGGCTGATGGACCTAAAGGAGAAAAAGGAGATAAAGGAGACAAAGGACAACAAGGTTATCAAGGTCCTCATGGTGAAAGAGGAGACTCTGGTGTATCACTAGAAAAAATATCTGTAGCTCATGCATGTATCAAAGGATCAACTAACCAAAGTCGGATGCTGCATAACTTCATCCATACTTCTCTTGAAGGATATAAAATAAAGTTAAACCTTACAAGTGGAGATTCTATCATCATCAATGAAGGATATATAGAAGAATGGGAATGGACAGATGAAAATGGAGATACTCAACGGTTATCAGAATTATAGATAAGCACAAATCATGGCAGTAATAGTAATTAATAAATATATAAATGGTAGAGATGGCCAAAGAGGCTTGCCAGGTCCTGTAGGGCCACAAGGAGACCCTGGCCCTCCGGGAGCGCCAGGCGTACCAGGCCCTCCAGGCGTAAATGGAATTGCAGGTCCAAAAGGTGATCCTGGCTTTTCAGGACCTCGAGGGCCAATAGGACCACAGGGGCCTAAAGGAGAACCGGGGCGATCTCCTATAGAATATGAATTCTTGACTTCATTATCAATTGACAATATTGAAATATTAGAAAAACCTAGTGAAGATAACGCTCCTCATGAACACTCAATCAAAGAAGAACTAGAAAAGGTACGAAATTTTCCAACAGCCTTAGTTAATTTAATAGGGGGTGATCAAATCCGTATTGAAAGAGGAGTTATAGTAAGCTGGAATATGTATGATAAAAATCATGGACAATGGCGTCGCTTTCTATAATAGACTATAAAATATCAAGTTCTATAAGGCTATGCATAAATGCCATAGCATAAAACAATAATAAATATGTCAGATATAATTCCAGAAAAAGGTGATCCTGGGTTGCACGGTCTCCATGGCATGAGAGGTCCTAGAGGATATAGAGGTCATGCAGGTTCGCAAGGGGAAAAAGGCGATAAAGGAGAGAAAGGAGAGAAGGGAGATAAAGGGGAGAAAGGCGAATACACTGAACATTATCATGATGAACGATACAGTCCTGTCTCACATCAGCATAATGCTTATGAACTAATAGGACTTGATAATGAAATTTCCAAAAATCACTATACGAAATCAAATTTAGAAAATGCAGGAAAGTCATCAGTGCATTGGGATAACATAACCAATGCACCTTCATATGCCGAAAGGACGCATGAGCATACATCCAGTGATATCAGTGATTTGGAAGAAACGATTCAATCCCAGCATTATACAAAAAACAATTTGTCTACTGCCGGAGAATCATCAGTGCATTGGGACAATATCACTGATGCCCCTGATATATCCGGAACAGATCCGAACCACACACATGTTATTCAAGATGTGGAAGGGTTGGAAGAAGCTTTGAGCAACACTACTTCATCTCCAAACCTCCTGCATACCAATATTAATGAATTAATAACGAGCACCAAAGTATTCAATCACCCTACTGATGAGTCTCATTTGGGGGCTTTATTTAGCAGGTACGCAGGATTTGGCTTTGGAGATGATCCTAATGGATCACGCTTCATTTTTAAATATGACGCAGGAAACACCAACAGATTGGTGATGGACTCATCTTTAAATACATTTGACGATGGCGATCTAGGATGGTTTAGAAGAATGCTATTTCCAAGCAGAAACTCCAAACAAGGGGAAGGAAACTTTATTTTTACAGATCAAGTTGCAATTAATCTACCTCAATCAGCAATTGATCAAGGCTTTTTTTCCACCATGTATATGGTGAATGATGAAGTAAAGTGGGCTACAGGAATCTACCGATCTGATCATCAAAGATATGATTTTCTTTACTCTACAGGCATAAATAGTGAAGGGAAAGTTACAGGAAATAGGCCTATATCATTAGACGGACCTGACAGTGCGATTGTCTTGGAGCCGAATAAAGGAAAGTTAAGACATGGTGATAAAATCATTGTAGATAGCGATGGAAAAATTGATTTCAATGTAATTAAAAACTCACCAGTATCTGAAGCAACTAATATTAATGATTTTGAATGGCAATATTTAGACTCTGGAGCAAAAGTAAATCAAGTCATTAAAACATTTAGTTCAACTACCCCGCATGGAATATGCCTATCAATATCCGGACTTATAAAATCTGATTATGATTATGCTTTTACTAGTACCCAAACAGAAACATTAAGAAATCCATTAAATGGAGATATCTCTAGCTCTCATCCTAGTAGTATAATTCTGGGTGAGGTCAATGGCATAAGAGTTAGCCTCATCTACACAGGAAGCGAATTGCAGCTTGAAGTAGACAATACCGAAAATCAATATAGATATTTCAGTCTTACCAATTTAAAAACTTTGACATACCATGAATTAAATTAAAACCACATTTTAACCAACATCAAACCTAAACAAACATGTACACACTTGATATCATAAGAACTGAAACTAGCCCTGCAGGAACATATGGAGATTTGTTCATTTTTAATAATGACAACTTAAAATATACTTGCAAAACACTTGAGCTACCTTGGAGGAATAACCAAAGGAATATCTCTTGTATTCCAGAGGGCTTATACAAAGGTATAAAACATCAATCGCCTAAATTCGGCAAATGTTTTAAAATTCTTAATGTAGCAAACAGAAGCCATATTCTAATACATCCTGCAAATTATACTAGACAATTGCAAGGGTGCATTGCTATAGGTCAAAGACATATAGATATAGATGGGGACGGTATAAAAGACATAACAAGCAGCAAAGCAACATTAAATGAATTGCTGGAAATACTACCCGATAATATTAATATCAACATAATAAATGCGTATCTATGATTAAAGCTCCATTAAACTATTTCATAACCTTCACCACCATCTTGATTCTAATTATCATTTTTTTCAGATGGTCTGACAACAGGTTTAAAAACAGATCAATTCAAGAAATTAGATCCACCGATACTTTGATCAGATATGATACGGTCCATATCAATGATACCATAATCATAGATCATGAAGTTAAAATTCCTGAATTTCATATAGATACTATATTAGTTCACAAAGAACGTTTAGATACTATAAAAACCTATCAAGGAACGGTTTACTTTGATTCTTCAGCATCTGTATGGTATTCATCAAGAGTGAAAGGCGAATTGTTAGGAATGAATTTATCTTATACTAACAATAATCCTCAAATCATAAAAACGCAAACCATAAATCATTATAAAGTTTCAAAGCCTCGAGCATCACTATGGCTTGGAAGCAGTATCACAAACAATGATGTATTTGCTCAAGCAACATTACAATACAAGAAATATCAAATTGGCTTAGGCTATTCTCCTATACACAAAAACAGCATGCTTAGCATGTCATATAAAATTTTTTAGATAAAAGAAAAATGACGGTATTAGAATCATTACATCAATTTGTGGATAAAGTGGCCCTAAAAGGGGAAGAGATCTACGCAAAAGTAGGTGTCGTCACTGAAATTCAGGAAGACAAATCCACATGCACAATTGTGCCAATAGATGGATCTCCAACCATATACGATGTGAAACTTCAAGTTTCCCCGTCCCCAATTCCTCATGAAATACCTTCTGTAAGCGAAGATATCAATCAACAAAAAATTTTAAGTCAGGCGAAAGGGACAACCATGGTGGTCCCTAAAAAAGGGAGCTTCGCTTGTGTGATATTTATCAACTCTACTACTGCATTTATAGGAATGGTAGAAAAAGCTGATAAGATATTCAACATAATTAATCCTTCCATAGGAGATACTCCTAATACCGCCATGCAAATGAGTGAAGGCAATTTACTATTAGAAGCTACTGGTACAGAGCGTTCAGGAGGTGAAATTAAAATTTGGGCTGGAGAATCTAGTTTATCAATAAAAAAAAACGCCGAGGAAAATACATTTACTGCGATAGTAAACGAGACCAAAACTCTTAATATTACTAATAATGAAATAACAATATCAGAAAATAGTACGGGACAGATAATCAAACTAAGCGAAACAGATAAAAATATCAAGATTTTATCCGATGAAACTTCCGTTATTATCGATCATGATAAAATAGAAGCTACAAAAGAAAAATCTAAACTTACTATTAACGATAGCCATATAGAGTTACAAATAGAAGGCGGTAGTAAAATTGAATCCAAAAAAGATAAATTAACATTAGCTCTAAAAGACAGTAAAATAGAAATTACAGAAAATAGCATTGATATAAATAATGGCGCATTAAAAGTAAACAGTTAAGTACTATAATACCTAAAAAATAAACTAATCAATAAATAGATAGACAATATAGTACCCTTTAAAGTTATTTTTTTTAAAATAAATACATATATTATTTAAGCAAATAATAAAATTACATTGATCAAAAATTTGATTTTTTTATGAAAACAGCGATATCAAAAAACAAAGCTTATTGCCAAAGGGGAAGAAACTCAGATCTAATTGAACGAAGAAATAAAGCATTAATCCAAAGATTTTATTATTGGACTGAAGTCAAAAGAAGAAGATTTGACGATACATTAAAAATTTTAAGCCTTGACGAGTTCTTTATTTCAGAATACACCATTGAAAATATTATAAAAAGAAATCTATTTTACTTGGAAGATTTAATCGAAAAAAAACCAAGTATACAAAGACTCAATAGAATCTAACCCACTTAAAAAAGCTCCTTTGTATTCAATTTTATTATTGAATACAAAAGCTATAAAACGTTATTTATTTTTTAACTCTTCCGAGAATATTGATCTTATGGTCTTTTTATCTAATCCGGCTTTTAATAATTGGGTGATCGCCATATCCAATTTGGATTTAGCAACATCAATTTTTTTGATTTGGGCCTCTGTATATTGTGAATCTGAAGACGCAATGAATTGAGTCTGTACGGTGTTGCTTTGTTGGTTAGTCTCAAGATTTTGTGTCCCTACAATGTCATCGACGGATTTCTTGCCTTGGCCTATGGCCTGGATATCGGATTTTTTGATTTTTAATTCTCCTGATAGTATCGATGTTTTCTTGTCAGGGTATTGCGAACCAATAGACTCCAAACCTTTCGCAAATAATGCATCACGCTCAATAGTTGCTCTGCTGACTTTATGTTGAGAGGCTAGAATTTGCGCGGTTTCTCCCGCTCCCTCATTTTGAGGGAACGGAGCATTGGCTCCTTTAAGCAAAGTATCTGAAGCTTTCTTTTTCTCTCTGTTATATTGCAAACCTCTCAGATATCCGGATTGTTCTTTGGTAAGGTTTCTTCTTCCTAGTTGAAGATTGATCATCCAATCCTTGACTGCTTCTTTGTCTGGAAAATTCTTTCGCTCTACTTTAAAGTCTAGCTTGTGCTTTTGTATGATTCCATATCTATTATGTCCGTCAATTAAATAGGATGATCCCTCAGAGGTATCCCAAATAATTAAAGGATCTCTAACTCCTTCTTCGAGAATGTTTTGCTCAAGCTGTGAAAGCTCATCAGGCTTTAACGGTGGAATAAATGCCTTCAACTCAGGATCAATTTGAATCTGAAGCTGTGCGTTGGATTTTGCTATTTTTGATAGATCTCTCTTCTGAGTATGTAATGATGCTTTATCAAGCGTGAACTTCTTCATTTTGAATCTCTTGTACTAAATCTAAAAAATCTTGTTGCGGAGCTTTGGCTTCACCATGCTCAAAAATAGTATGGCTCATCGCAGCAGATTCTATATAATGCTTATAATTTCTAATTTGGGTATTAAGTGTCAAATGAGATTCATTAAGATATTCACTAATCTGCTTTGAAACTCTTAAGTTTCGCATATTATTGATCACTATTCCTATCAATTTAAGATTAGGATTGCCTTCTTGTCGAACTTCCTCAACCAAATTTTGAATGGTATGCAACCCTTTAATTGAAAACTTGCTCGCTTCGGCTGGAATCAATACATGCGAAGATGCATTAAGAGCATTAAGGGTTAAAAAGCCTAAAGATGGTGGGCAATCTATCAAAATATAATCGTAATTCGCCTCGAAATGAGCGATGAGTTGCTTGCACTTGGAAAATCCTGAAATTCTGCCTGCAAATTCTTTCTCAGCCAATGACAGTTCTAAATTCCCCGGAATTATATCCAAAGAGAAATTAGACGCTACATACTGATGAGGAATTGGTTCGTGAGCATGCATGATAACTGCTGAAACATCGCCTTCATTATCTTCTTCAATACCAAAATGATCAGACAAATTAGCCTGAGGATCAAAGTCAATAAGCAGTATTTTCTTCCCTGACAAAGCCAAAGCCGCACCAAGGTTAGCAGTAACGGTGGTCTTGCCGACACCGCCTTTGTGGTTGATAATGGAGATTACTTTTGCCATAGGGTAAATATATAATTATCAATTGATAATTGATAGTGGTTAATTGAAAATGAAAAAATATTGAGATGATAATAAAGCTAGAACAAGATATGAACCTAAAATATTTATCCTTAAAGAAACTCGTCGATGGGCATTTTTTCAACTCCAATGGTTTCACGATTGAGCCAACGGGAATCTCTACTTGTGTATATTAAGAGGCTATCCTCGTCTTCATTCATTATTTTTTTGGCTTTTGATTTTAGTTCTTTGAGTTTTACTTCTGAAAGCTCGCCTTCGAAGGATGAGTTTTGAACCCAGTTCAAATAGCCCCTGCAAAGTTTTAGCATTCTTGAGACTCGCTTTACTCCAATATCATAGATTAATAGTACGTACATAATAATAAAATTGATGTAGTGATAAAATATGGTACGCTTGAATATAGCGTACCTAGAAAGTATTAAGCCTAGCTACCACCAAGCTTTGAATGGCTTGTATGGATCAATGCCCATTATATGTCTAGAAAGCTTGTAACATTCAAGCTTAACTAGATGCTTGTAACTGACGGATTTATTAAGTGCATTATGCTTGATGGTTTCTTTGACTTTTTTGTCAAATGCTTGAATGAATATTTCTTTACCCTTAGGATTCAAAAAGCAACCTCCTATTTTCTGCTCAAAGTGCTTTTGCTGAATTTGCCCTTTGTTAAGTAAACTGAATATCAATCTGTCGATCAAAAGGGGCTTGAATATCTCAGCTAAATCGAGTGCCAAAGAATAACGCCTAGTACCCGGTTCATGAAGAAAGCTAATGGTAGGATTGAGTTGTGTGTGATACAAAGCATCTAAGCAAAGGGTATAACACATCATATTGCCAAAGCTCATAAGCGCATTGACGATATTAAGCGGTGGCTGTTTGCTACGGCCTGCCATGCTATGATTGTTTACTATTTCGTCAAATGCTCCGTAATATACTTGTCTTATATTTCCTTCAATCCCCATTAATTGCTGTGGGTTAGCAGCCGAATCCATATCTCTCTGATAAATCTGAATTTGTTGGATATATTTATCTACAGGCTTATCCCTATTGAGATAATACTTGAGGTTTCGGAGCATATTGTTTACCCCTCCGTGGAGTATCGATTGAGCGATATTCATTCTCTTGCTGCTATGATGATAATAGAGTGTTTGGTTAACCATTACTTTGCCTGCCAATAAATAATCTTTAGGCATAAAAGAACCCGTATAATGCTCATAGTAATCAAAAAAATGGGCTGTAATCTGATTTTTAGCTAGAAAATTATAAAGAGCGGAATTAGCATCGAGACTGCCAAATATGAATAATGAGCTAACTTGATTAACTGGTAAATACCTTGGCTTCCCTTCTTTTTTATTTTCATCTATTGGGGTGAATTTGAGAGTATTGTCTTTGCGACTTAATCTTCCTGGATTGAATAGATAATATGTCTTTTTCATACCTAAGATGTTAAATCTACTGACCAACAAAAATCATAATATGCGCATGACTGACAGAATCTCTGCTCTCTCTTGGGTGGTGAGATCTCAGCTATAGCTATCTGATGAACCTGACTTATCCAAGAATCTACTAATTTATGATCGGAATCTAGCCATATGATTTTATCAGATTTTCTCTCTTCAGGGTAATCTAAAGACGCTGATGCTACAATACCAAGCTCATGAAGCTGATAAAGATAAAACTTGATCTGAGCTTGCTGGGCTTGTTCCATCTTACCTGATCTCTTAGTCTCATGGATGACTTTATTTGCTGGATCATAATAATCTATTTTACCACCGGGAATATCTAATTCCACATATCTTTTTGTACGATGAGCGTAAGCGGTATCATGCAATAATGTGCCATCAGCAACAGCATCAGATGTATGCTCCATGCCTATTCCATTACTAAACAACCATAGCTTGCGGTGGCATATGTGCAAATAATGCACATGAAGAGCTGTAATTTGTATCATATCAATTGGGATTTTGAGGTGTTAAATTTTGGTGAGTCTATAAAAGTGATTTGATACCTGCGAGGTAGTGAGTTAAGCTTGAGTGTATATTCCCTCATAATTAGATAATTAAGTCAGAATACCTATGAGGTAAAGAGTTAAGTTGTCAGAATGAAAAGCGATGCACATCAAACACTGTCAGAATACCTATGAGGTAGTGAGTTAAGGTGCTTAAGTTATTGACTAAGGAAGGCTTTATTGACGTCAGAATACCTATGAGGTAAAAAGTTAAGAGAATTAAAAAAACTGGAAAGAGCGGTCAAGTCCAAATCAGAATACCTATGAGGTAGAGAGTTAAGCAAGACATTCCGCTAACTGATGAATGGAACAAAGAGTCAGAATACCTATGAGGTAGAGAGTTAAGAAAATACGACTCATTGCCGACAATGTTCTCATCCGGGTCAGAATACCTATGAGGTAGAGAGTTAAGTGTCTTCTGGGACATGTTCCAGTACTTGATTGAACAGTCAGAATACCTATGAGGTATAGAGTTAAGAGCAAGAGAGTTCGAAAAGATTGTAATGGATGATTTGTCAGAATACCTATGAGGTAGTGAGTTAAGGCAGGGCCGTTGATATTTGGTTTAGGTGGAATGGTGTCAGAATACCTATGAGGTAGTGAGTTAAGAACAGTCCATTTTCCTCTAATATTCGTACTGGCTGGTCAGAATACCTATGAGGTAGTGAGTTAAGTGTGTTTTTCATAATAATCTAAATTTAATGTAATCGGTCAGAATACCTATGAGGTAGAGAGTTAAGCTTGTAATAAGACTTAAAACATCGGCTTCAGTAATGTCAGAATACCTATGAGGTAGTGAGTTAAGTTAGAATACTTGTTTTTATATAATCCATATTAAAAGTCAGAATACCTATGAGGTAGTGAGTTAAGTCGGACCACACGATCGAGGAGATGCTGATCCAGTCGTCAGAATACCTATGAGGTAGTGAGTTAAGTCGAAAATATCAATGGTACGCATACCCAAATTGATGTCAGAATACCTATGAGGTAGTGAGTTAAGTTAGAAACCTCAAATTTTACTTCTCTGATGTACATGTCAGAATACCTATGAGGTAGTGAGTTAAGTAAGTTTATAGGAGCTTCCACTCCTCGTGAATTCAGGTCAGAATACCTATGAGGTAGTGAGTTAAGGCGACAAAATGGATTCTTGGAGTATTCCCACCGCTGTCAGAATACCTATGAGGTAGTGAGTTAAGTGTTTCAGCCGTAAGAGATGATAAATCCACTGTCGCGTCAGAATACCTATGAGGTAGTGAGTTAAGTGTTTCAGCCGTAAGAGATGATAAATCCACTGTCGCGTCAGAATACCTATGAGGTAGTGAGTTAAGGACAAGCAACTCACAAATGGATTGCTAGTAGCAACGTCAGAATACCTATGAGGTAGTGAGTTAAGAAGAATCAACGAAGCGCCTCCTATCTTAGCAACCAAGTCAGAATACCTATGAGGTAGTGAGTTAAGAATACAAAATTAGAATCTATAACAGAACTATCCGGGTCAGAATACCTATGAGGTAGTGAGTTAAGTCAGATACCAATGTTAAAATAAATGAAACTGATAAGTCAGAATACCTATGAGGTAGTGAGTTAAGAGCACAACAGGCCGCATTACGGTCAGAGCATTGGAGTCAGAATACCTATGAGGTAGTGAGTTAAGCACCAAATACAGATGGACCAAGCACTAATTACCCATGTCAGAATACCTATGAGGTAGTGAGTTAAGGAATCGAATGAAGGCCAAGCTGGTCCAACTGGATTGTCAGAATACCTATGAGGTAGTGAGTTAAGTCGTCTAAATGCACTTGATTAGTCATATATACCTCAGTCAGAATACCTATGAGGTAGTGAGTTAAGGCAATATCCGTTTAAGATAATTGGTACTGTTGTTCTGTCAGAATACCTATGAGGTAGTGAGTTAAGTGAACAAAGAGCAAAAGATGCAATAGGTTCATTTTTGTCAGAATACCTATGAGGTAGTGAGTTAAGGCAGGGCCGTTGATATTTGGTTTAGGTGGAATGGTGTCAGAATACCTATGAGGTAGTGAGTTAAGCATGTGTTTTCAAAGAACATAGAGATTCAAAAATTGTCAGAATACCTATGAGGTAGTGAGTTAAGCTGGCTATTCCTAATGGAAGTATTTTGAATCTCCAGTCAGAATACCTATGAGGTAGTGAGTTAAGGTAAACGGCGTCCCTATTCCGTCGGTCCAAAATACAGTCAGAATACCTATGAGGTAGTGAGTTAAGAAAGTTTTATTCCTTTGTCTTTTGGCTGTTCAATATTGTCAGAATACCTATGAGGTAGTGAGTTAAGAAATGGTTCTATTATTGATAGCAATCAAACAATCGGGTCAGAATACCTATGAGGTAGTGAGTTAAGGAAATATTTAACGTGGTTGATGATTCACTTATTGGGTCAGAATACCTATGAGGTAGTGAGTTAAGGACGCAGAATATATTGTATCAACTGCTTTTGGAATGTCAGAATACCTATGAGGTAGTGAGTTAAGAGCAATCAAATCACGTGGAACAGAAACCATTTTATCGTCAGAATACCTATGAGGTAGTGAGTTAAGATGTAGAGACCAAAAGCGGAAAATTCGTTTATATTGTCAGAATACCTATGAGGTAGTGAGTTAAGGTTATCATCTGTTCTCGCTGCTCTTCTCATAAAAAAGTCAGAATACCTATGAGGTAGTGAGTTAAGAATGAGAACGTTGGATGAGTCATTTATTAATATTGTGTCAGAATACCTATGAGGTAGTGAGTTAAGAGTATCATTATATGACCATGTGCCCATATTCCTAGCGTCAGAATACCTATGAGGTAGTGAGTTAAGTGAATCTGCTATTATTGAGATGTGGAACGTAGAGCAGTCAGAATACCTATGAGGTAGTGAGTTAAGTGGAGCCGACCCGGATATGCCGATATGATAGAGATGTCAGAATACCTATGAGGTAGTGAGTTAAGCACGCCTTACCATTTGCCCTTCGCTTACCAAATTTGGTCAGAATACCTATGAGGTAGTGAGTTAAGCAATTCTTTTACTTTTGCTTTACCTCCCATAGCTTTGTCAGAATACCTATGAGGTAGTGAGTTAAGAGAATTGTACCCAAATCAAAGTAATCATAATAGCTAAGTCAGAATACCTATGAGGTAGTGAGTTAAGATGATCCAAGAAGTAGGTTATTTTTCGATTTTGTTGTCAGAATACCTATGAGGTAGTGAGTTAAGATTTGAACACCATGAACTTGTTGCGAATAATCAAACGTCAGAATACCTATGAGGTAGTGAGTTAAGATAACACAATCACCCCAACAACAGCCACAATTGCCGTCAGAATACCTATGAGGTAGTGAGTTAAGTTAAATCAAACATCAAATTGGGTTGTCATTAGCGAGTCAGAATACCTATGAGGTAGTGAGTTAAGCTTGAACAAGTAACTGAACAAGATACTTTTAATCAGTCAGAATACCTATGAGGTAGTGAGTTAAGTGGAAACCAACAGCAACACCAATTGATTCAATATATGTCAGAATACCTATGAGGTAGTGAGTTAAGTATACAGCGACATTTACTAATAGAAATGAATGGTTTGTCAGAATACCTATGAGGTAGTGAGTTAAGGAAACCTTAGCTTACGAGGAAAGTTTTTTTATTGCCGTCAGAATACCTATGAGGTAGTGAGTTAAGTTAGATGTATTGCTCATCAATCAATCTGGATCAACGTCAGAATACCTATGAGGTAGTGAGTTAAGTATGGATAAACTTCTGAATTCTGGATTATAAATCAAGTCAGAATACCTATGAGGTAGTGAGTTAAGCTTGAAGTTGCCGAATGTATAAGTCTATTCCTTTCG
>NZ_AP025310.1 GCF_036492635.1 Aureibacter tunicatorum | reverse complement strand
ATTATTAACAGGAGATGGAAGTGCTTTTATTCCGAACACACGGCATGGATGCATAGGGACAATGCTTGGAACGATAAGCAAAGCTAAGGTAAATGAGCATATCGGTTGGGTGAAGAAATTTAATATTTCCAGAGGAAATGAATTTAAAAGTATCGGATTCTCTAATGGTCGAGATTATAATTCTTATAGCAGGTCTGAATTAGATGCCCTTGCTGACAGATCGTATATATTTTTACGGAAGTTAGTGGGAGATGAAGGCGCTTATTTCAGTGATTCGAAGTTATGTATGGATGATAGTCAAAATGATGATATTCCTATGTCTATTGAAGAGTTAAGAAGCACGCAAAAATCTAAGAGATTGCTTGAAGAGCGATTGAAATATGCCAGCAGAGATGTGGAATATCGAATCAAAGTGAATGAGCTCAATGATTTAACCCTTGATTATTCTCTAACCAAGGACAGTCAAAAAGGAATCATAAACAAAATGAGTCGACCGCTTGAAGATATGAAGCGAAAAGGCGAAATATCCGATTATTCATTAAGCTTGACAGATAATGGAGTGATCGGCAGCAGAACGTTCAATAGCATTCAAGAAAGAGACCAGCAATTTCTGACAAACACTGAAGGAACTAAGCTGGACTTTACTTATGAAATAGTACCTAGAGGAACAGCTAGATATATAAATATCAATTTTACTTATTCCCACAAACTATAACAACTTAAACCACAATAACCATGAATAACAAATCGAATGAAATCAAAAAGGATGCTGAAAAGGTATATGAGATCCAAGTTCCAAGATCGTCTCAGGAAGGAGATGTGGCAACAGGATTTCTAAAAAAACCATCGCGAAAAGTTCTTGCGGCTTTTTTAAGCAAAGTTGGCGCTGATCCTTTAGGAGCCTATGAATTATTGCTTAAAAATTGCTGGATGCACGGCGATGAAGAAATTCTTAACGATGACGAGTTATTGTTGGGAGCTTGTTCGGCATTAGAGCCTTTGGTATCGTTTAGACAAGGGGTTTTAAAAAAAATTTAAATCGATGGCACGTTGATGAAAGAGAGCAAAGCGACCAGCTCAGGAAAATGGATGCTTTGCTTCGATATCACTTTAAAATTGATCCTGATGAATTAAATGATGAAGATTACGCCATGAGATGGCATGAATTGGTATGGGTACTAAAAAATCAAAATCAAGAAAACGAAATGGAATAGCATCATGGGAATGGGTAACCCCCTCCGGTTTATCTCATTTTTTCCCAAAGTCGCATCTGCTCTTCAATATAGTAGAGAAATGTGCCTTTCTTTGGGCTTTTAAAAAAAGTGAGATCCATGATCAAAACTTCGATTTGTTATTCCATGGAAATGAAACAAATGATGATGAGCTTAGCCAACAGGTTTACAATAACATTTCCAATGTCAATCACATTAATGATTTACTTTATAATGTTAAAAACATAAGTAAAAATTCATTAGAAAATGCTGCAATAAAAAATACATTCATCAAAGATGAGTCAAATGATCATTCGGAAAGTATAAATTCATGGGGATTTTCAAATGTTGATTATTTCACTAAAAACAAAAAACTATCAGACTTTGGTTCATCTTCGATATTGAAACTCAATGAGGCGCTGTCAAATACTCGACCTTCTTCTGTTCATTATTTAAGCAATTCAAATAAATCGAACTCACTTGTTGAATGGAATCAGGTTTTAAGCAATAATAGCAGTAAGTTAAATAATGATAGTGAGGTAAATCAACTGAAATCTTATAAGTCAGAGACTCTCAATAAGCCGTTTCAAAACATTGACAACAGCACAATAGAGAACGATAATAATGTCAAGTCACTGGAGTCTATTTTTCAATTAAATAAAAACAGCCTATTCAGTGTATCCGACTCTTTGGCTTTTAGTGAAAACCATAATAATTCTCAAAAGAGGAACGAAACTTATTCTATTGCTAAAAGTATTAATCCAGATTCGAATGGAATTCAATATATTGAAGCTGAAAACGTCAGCTTAACAAATCAGAGCACAGCGATTGGCAAGTCCAACCTGACAAATAGCCTAGCTAACTCTTACTTTGCTAAAAACAGTCTTTCTTCATTGACTAATTTAGCTAAATCTTCATTGACTTCTCAAGTAGAGATCAATGATAACAACATTGCTAATATAGCTACGGGAAAAACATTGAACCATATGTTTGACTCAGTAAATATCCAAAGCAACTTGAATAATTTCAACGAGCATGATCAAGCATTGGAGGTAAGTAAGTTGGATTACTCTCAAAAAAACGCTTCAATGTTTTCGTCGAATAATTATTCAAACACTGCGAGTTTTAACGGCTCGTTATCGAGTATCAGTAGGGACATACGAAAGGTTCATACTTCCAAAGAAGAAAAGTATAACACGAAGAACAAGAATTCATCGATTGAAATTCAAACACTGGTGGATAATATCAATATCAATGTTCAGGAAGTCCGTCAAGATCAATATATCATCAAACAGACAATTGAAAAAGTCTTAATGGATGCATTGAGAGAGGTAATATAAAAGGCGCAAAAGAAAACATTAACAAATATGAGCAAATATCAAATCGTATTAGATCAATTAGGACTGAAAGGCCTTAAGCCCAAAGCATTTAATTTTGATGCCGATCAAGTTGTTGATCAAGTATTTACTGAAAATGAAGTCAGCATGCTTGGCACGCCAGTCTTCTCAAGGTTGATAATAACTGATAAATCCGGAACAGGCATCAGCATGTCATTGGACACAGTAGTAATTGATATTACAGGGAACAACAATATCGCTCAAACGCCAATTTTGGGCAAGTCAGGCACATTTAAGGAATTCTTGTCTGAAGGAGATTTCAGCGTAACAATCAAAGGGGCTATTATTAATGAAAAAGATAACACATACCCTACCAAGGAAGTGAGTGAGCTTATATCATTATGCCAGGCTAAAAATTCTTTGGATGTATCATCGCCATTTTTGTCACTGTTCAAGATATATAATCTAGTTGTCAATTCTTATGAGATTCGACAAAGTGATAAACAAGGATATACAAATATTCAGACATTTTCTATGACTTGCACCAGCGACAAGCCTGTTGAACTATTATAATACATTTGAATTATGAAAGAAGTAAAATGTGAAATCAATATAAATGGGCATGTTATCGATCAAGTGAAAAATATTTCTATAAATTCAGATAGAAAGACTTTAAGCGATACCTGTGAGATAGAATTCCCCAGAAAATTGAGCTGGTACAATCAGCACATGACTAAGTCTGGAGATCTCTTTAAGATAGGTTCGATTGTAACTGTCAAGTTAGGCTATGATGACAATATAGTAAAAAGGTTTGACGGTTTCCTTACTAAAGTGGATACAAATGATCTACTTAAAATTAGCCTAGAGGATGGGATGTACCTAGCCAAATTGTTTTATATAAAGCCATTTACAGCTGGTGAAACGGATTCTAATGGAGAACCCATAGAAGTGCCTCTCTCTTCTGTTTTTAAAAAAATGTTGCCTGTAAATATCACATTGGATAGTGGAGTGTTTCCGGACATACGCATTAAACACCTTAGAATAAATGCCAGAAATGCATACGAGGTTTTCGAATTCTTGAAAAAAGAGTTTAGCCTTGATATTTATTTTAGAGATGGAAAGCTTAAAGTTGAAGTACTGCCTAATTTTTATGACACACACGCTGTTGATTTTAGCAGACATGTAGTCAGCCATAATCTAGAGTCAAAAAATTCAACGGATTTCCCATTGACAATAAGAGTAACAGGCATAGATCATAAGAATAATAACTTCACATTTGATATTGGCAAAGGAGAAGGTAAAATCATTAATATTGATACCCATAACCAGAATATCAAACAATTGGCTGACAGGATTTATAAAGAGTTTTTAAACTTCCAGTTTGATGGACTTTCAGGAGATCTTACGATAGTAGGAGAACCTTTCATTCAACATGGAGATATCATCCATATGTCTGACGAGGAAACTCAAGAGCATAATGGAGAATTTCTGATAAATTCAGTCAAAACGGTATTTGATATGCAAAGCGGCATTAGGCAAACTCTTGAAATTGGCAGAGATATTAAGTTTAAACCGTTTTACGAAATTCAGCAAATCGCTCAGCTAGCCCAATTAGCTTTTGACGCTAACGAAAAACTGAAAGAAGGTTATCACAAACTTAAAATATGATCATGAAAGACTATAAAGATCTAATTTCTGATGAAAGCTTCGATTTAGTAATCAAGAATGGAGATTTGTTCACAGGAGATCCTGACTACAATCACATCAGAACTATTATAATGGCATCTCCTGGGGATTTCAGATTCGCGCCAAGAATGGGGGGAAGAATCGTAAAGATGAAAAACGGAATGTGGAATCATGAATATAAAAGGTATTTGTCTATCCAGTTGGAATCAGACAACTACAATGTAAACACATTGCATATAAACTCCGAAGGAGAAATAGATATCGATGCACATCGAAAGTCTTGATATTAATAGTTGATTGTAACGCATGGTGTGCTGCTTCTGATAAAATGTCTGCGGAGACTTAAGTTTTAAGCTCTATTATATCTATGGTAGAGCTTCATTAATTTATTGCAAAGCACACCATAGTTACCATAAATAGCATTTTTGATCATTAATATTAAAACGCCGATTTTGCCACAAATTAAACAGGAAAGGAATGGAACTCAAAACACTGAAATCTGAACAGTTTCAAAATATTCTTGACATATGCTTGCAAGAATACGGAGACCTTGAATATGTATTCACATTGCTGGAAGATAACCAAGGGCTTATAGCAGATGCCCCTTATGAATTATATGATTCTACTCAATCTAGCCATCATGAGCTATTCAGATATCTAGATATTGCATTTGAAGCTTTGCCTTATAATACAAATGTGCATGTCAGAAAGAATTATTTGACAGAAGAGGAAAGTAAAAAAACCGTCAATTTTTATCTGGAAAATAAAGTAAAAATAGCTACGGACAATAATTAAATAAAGCTTGATCAAAACAACAGACGAAATTTTAACCATTAACGCACGCTGAAATGGCAAGAAAAATAACTGAGATTTATAATGAAATAGTTCGGCATAAAAAAAATTACAAAGAACTAAAACAACTAACCACCAATGAACCCACTGACAATGAGGATAGCGGAAACTATGACTATAGTCAAGAGGTTGTCTCTGCCAACTCTCCAAGTCAAGTTGCTGAATGGAAATTGATTTACTGGGTCGTTGCTTTCGCTATATGGTCGCATGAAAAACTTTGGAATGTCTTCATGACCAAAGTCGAAAAGCTTAAAGCCGCTGCTATACCCGGTACTGCAGAATGGTATAGAGAACAAGTAATGAACTATACTTGGGTAACAGAAACCGGTGAAAGAGTGATTGAGCATTGCGCTGTTGAGGAAGAATATAACTTGGTGCGTATCAAAATTTCAAACAATAATGAAAGCGGAATTGATGTATCGTCTGACAAGTTTTTGGAGTTTCAGGCTTATATGGAAGACAAAGTAAGATATGCTGGCGTAAGCATTGATATTGTAACTCGCAAGCCTGATAATATAAAAGTGAAATACGCTATTTATTATGACCCTGAGTTTGATTATTCTGATTTTGTTGAAGGTGATGAAGAGATTGATATCCCTCAGATATTAAATCAAGCAATCATTGAAAAAATAGAGGACTTTTCCGACAATGGCTTAGGTAAAACAGGTATACTAAGTATGACAAAGCTAACAGACGCTTTGCAAACTATTCCTGGTATCATTAGCCCGGTTTTGGAAAAATCAAAATACTTGCCTGGAGGTGAGGAAAATCTAGATAAGAATTATATATACTTCAAGGAGTTTTACAAACCGACATCTGGATCTGTAAAAATCGATATGGACAGCTTTACGTTCTTGCCAGACACACATATTAGTCTATATAGTACCACAAACTTTAAAATGGACTATACTGTCAAATACAGTAGTTTTGTGGATGGAATAAGCAAGGTAGAAATTAGTGATATTGTAAAAAGCTCTATCAACCAATTCATGAATGGAATTGTCTACAAATCTGTGTTCGACTATAATGAACTTGAAAGATTTGTCAATAATAGACTTAACTTTATCAAAACGGATAGACAAATAGCTAGTCAAGAAATCATCCGAAACTCATCAAAGTATAATCTGCTCAGAAGGTATTTCAGTTATTTATCCGGGCACCCTGGCAACCATTCTGAATTTTATAATTACGGACCTAATGAGAATTACTTGAGAGGGGATAGAGGAGAGCCGGGAATTCCAGGCCCAGTAGGATCTCAAGGAGTACCAGGTCTTGTAGGTCCTCAAGGAACACCAGGCCCAGTAGGCCCTCAAGGAATACCAGGTCCTGTAGGCCCTCAAGGAATACCAGGTCCTGTAGGCCCTCCGGGAGAGCCAAGATATAGCTTGATCAAGCATGTTAGATACCTTATGGAAAGGTATAGAAATAGATTAAATAGCATATTGTCTGAGAATGAGCTTTACTCTAATGATAATGAAAATAAAATTTTCAGATTAGATAATGTTCAAATATACTTTTCTGGACTTAATAGGTCTGAAATAGAGCAAAATGATCTGGAAGGTCAATATTTGGGAAGAACTGAGCGTCTTGTGATCAATACAAAAAACTCTCAATACATCTCAGGTGACAAAATCAATCTACAAGATGTGTTGAACTCAAGATATGTAAACAGCAATATCGAAAATGCATTTTGGAGTGGCATACACGCAAATGAATTGCCGATAAAATTAAAATAATTTAAGTATATGCTGAGTAGTTTTAATAAAAAGTTTGTCGATAAATGCCTTCCAGTATTTCTAAGAACACCTGTGAGGAAAGCATTTATCAACACCGCGTTGAGTCCTGTATTTAGGATGATGGAAAAAACGCTGAAGGATTTCGAGTATGTTAAAGATAGGTTGATTTTCAAGTCTATAGCTTCTGAAATTCGTTCTTTGATAGTCAAGCATCATGGTGATAAGGTTCAAAATATTACCATCGATACTCGATACAACATACCTTTCAGAACATCATACCCTGAAGATATCGATAATTTCGTAGAAGATGATTTGTATAATTATCATATCTACAACTATAAAAAAAATATTGCAAGGAGCTTTTACTTGTTTGATTACAGTATCCATACTGAATCTAACAATATTCATAAGACGTTTATATTCAACTCATTATTCAAAAAGCTGATCAGCTTCACAGTTGTAATAACACTTGCTCCTGATATTGATAACCCCGAAGCCGTTAAATCTTCAATCACAAACTTGGTTGAGCTTCGAAGAATTGCAGGGAAGACTTGCAAAGTACTATTTGTGTAAAATATTTTAATATACCCATGAAATACTTTAATTTTGAAAAAATTGGAGGGGAAACGGCTTACCCCTTTTCTATTGAGGATTTGAAATTTCTAAAATCGTCAATGACTGACTTGGAACTTTCATATTTGGATGGAATAATTCAAGCACGTTATTTAGCTCAAAATGGCGATCTGGAAGGTGATTCACAAATCTCCTCAATCATTCTGAATAAAAACATGGTTGCTCTTTGGGATGAAGGCAACGCGCAATTCATATTGTGTCGCATTTCTAATTGGGCGTTTATCAAAGACAACATTTCTGGAGATCAAACAGATTTTCAATGGAAAATAGTGAGTTCAGGTATTAATGAATCTCCATTTGATATAGAAAAGACTATATTAAAGAATGACAATAATAATGTCGTTAATGAGAATATTAAGCCTTATAAAGAAAGATTTGCAAGGCTAGACCCAATGCCTGAGGGCGGTTTGGATGCTGATGCTTATGAATACCAAAAAGTCTTTTTATCGGATGTTCTTTTTAGCGAGATAAATACTGATGTTAGTATAAATGGATCTTTAACAGTTTCAAATGAAGCCGTTTTTGATAAGGGAGTAAGCATTAAAGGCGACATCATTGTAAAAAATGAAAATGATGAAAAAGTTCTTTCAACATCTGAAGACGGTATAAGCATATCAGTAGACTTAACTTCAGATATAGCTAAATTTAAAACAATAAATGTCGAAGAAAGCACAAATTTGGAAGGTGTTGTGAAATTTCACGATAACGAAATAGTTGTGCGACAAGATTCGAAATCTTATATCAAGCCAGATGTAGTTGATTCGAACGAACTGTATGTTTCTAATGTTAATAATAGCTCCAAAGTAAGATCTGAAGGCGATAGTATTATTATTGAAGATAGCAGAGGCACTAAAACAGAAATTGATCATTACTTTGTGAAAACTGGTCAAATTGAATCAACAGGCAGTATTATAGCTGGAACAACACTAACGGTTAATGAAAAGCTTACAGTTAATGAAACTTCTGAATTTACTGGCAAAATGACAGTGAACAATGACATTGTAGCCAAAGATGTCTTAGTTAATTCAGATCAACGTTTAAAGGAAAATGTTGAAACTCTTCAAAGTTCGCTGGAAAAAGTGGAAAAAATGAGAGGTGTCAATTATCAAAGAATAAGCGACAAATCCCAACACATTGGATTCATTGCTCAAGAAGTGGAAGAAGTTATTCCTAACCTTGTTGAAACTGGAGTTGATGGCATAAAATCAGTTCGTTATGCGCAAATGACTGCTGTGCTGGTAGAAGCTATTAAAGAAATCAGCGCTGAATTAAAAGAGTTGAAAGAAAGTTTAAATAAATAAAAAAGGAGGTCAAAATGTGTGACGAAGGACAAGCAGGCGTGCCTGGAGCAGAAGGGCCTCCGGGAGTGGAATACACAAAATACGGTAGAGATGGTGCCCCGGGTGAGCGAGGGTACCCTGGTCTTCGAGGTCCAGTTGGACCTCCAGGAGATCATGGAAGCCAAGGTTCTCCAGGTCCAGTTGGTGAGCTAGGACCTCCAGGAGCTCAAGGAGATCAAGGAAGTCCTGGAGAAAAAGGAGCAAAAGGATCACCTGGGACAGCTATCATTGGCCGAATGAAAATAGTAAAAGCTGAAAAGCTTACAGATGGTGAAATTGCTCATTTTACTAAAATACTACATCGCAGAGGCTTGTATTCAGCAGATAGGCATATAGATCTAAGAAATATCTATAACAAAGAAATACTTTGTCGAAATGGTGATAAAATTCTGCTTTCCAATGGAAAAATTACAGCTTGGAATGTAAAACATATTGAAAATAAACAGTACAAGTTTACTGATATTCTAACTGCTGATGCAACTACACCTTACCCTACATCAAATGAATAAAATATGGCTGATACTTTAGAACAATATGATGGACAACATGGCGCCCCTGGCCCTCGCGGAGAAAAAGGTGCTGTTGGTCTTCGAGGCTTACCTGGCCCTCCTGGATTGAGAGGTGAAATTGGACAACCAGGCCCTCCTGGAGAATTAGGTCCTCCAGGTCTTCCTGGAGTAAAAGGGAAAGATGGAAAAAATGGAAGAAGCTTTCCTCCATTATCATTAGCGAGAGATTCTGTATACAAAGAAATCATAAATGTAAATGAGGATGGCAGTAAAGGCGAATATGTTAAAAGATCTTTGCGAGACAATACTCATAATAAGTTATATAGAAAGCTCTTTGAAATCGAATTAAATAATGAAAGCAATTCTGAGGCCATAAAATTGGAAGAAGGCTATATCTCTGATTGGACTTGGACTCCAGATGGCGAACCGAATCCTATTTCTATTAATGATGATTTTGATTTTCATTATACTGAACCTATTAATATCCCTTATTCATTTTTATATAAATGGGGACTTCAGAGAAGGTTTTTCACACCTTCGGGTCCAGAAGGAGAAATAGGACCTCAGGGAGAACAATAAATGATCATTTTCAAATATTCCTTGAATAAAAAATTGTTTACATATAATTACTTAACATGGGAATCGCATATAAATATATACCAGGAAGAGTTGGCGTAGATGGTCTTCCTGGCGTGGAAGGTGCTCAAGGTCCTGAAGGATCTCAAGGCCCCCCAGGATATCCTGGTTCTCCAGGACCAAACGGATCTCCAGGCACTGCTGGACCACCTGGTAGATCTGGAAGCGTTGGCCCTCCAGGAGAGGATGGGAAAGACGCTAAATCATATGAAGTTGTATCATGTATATCAGGAAAAGAACCTAATCCAATTGATAATGTTAAAGGCTATTTGATAGACGGATCTCATCCTTTGGATGAGGATGGTAATCCGGACCCAAATTTACACTCTTTTAAGAACGCTATTGATATTAGAAATAAATTCCCTTCCGTTAGAGTGGAATTGGACGGAGGCGATATACTCACAATATTGCATGGTAGAATAATTAGTTGGATCATCAAAGATCGTGGGTACTATAAAGACCTCATTGATATTTTGGATGCTGGTAACCCTAATGACATCCCTCTACAATATTTTAAAAATCCTCCTGGCTATCCTGGCGCTGTAGGACAAGTTGGTCAGGTTGGGGAAATATAGACCTTAAAATTAAACTTGCGTTAAGCTTTCCTTTAACTTTTGTCTTTTGGCAAATAGTTAAGGAAAGCTTTTTTGATTAATATTTACCGTTATAATATATTCATGATAAATGTTGACTAGTTCACCATTTTGTTGCCCTCAGCTATCATGAATTTGTTTTTCTTGGCTTACAGTCTTTTTCATTAATTTTCCTTATTCACTTATTAGACATAATTACTTTATAAAATTACTATATCAATATGGCTGAAATAGATGAAACCACTAATCTCATTGGCCCAAAAGGCGAAAAGGGAGATAGAGGATGTATGGGATACCCTGGGCCTGAAGGTCAACAAGGACCTCAAGGCGCTAGAGGCTACTCAGGAGTCAAAGGAGAACAAGGACCTCAAGGAAATGATGGCAAAAATGGAGTTCAAGGAGACGTCGGTCCTAAAGGGGCTAAAGGAGATCCTTTTGTTCTTGAAGGAAAGACTGGTACAATAATCGTAACCGATGCATTAGGAGCCCATGTCTATCTTGATGTAAAAGATGGAATAATTAAAAAATGGGATAATATTGACGGCGATACAGCTGACTTGTCTGATGGTTTAAAAAGCCACAGACACGATGAACTTTATAGTCCATTAAAGCATACTCATGATTATTCTGAGCTAACTAACACTCCTGACCTTCTTCAGTTTGTCACTCAAAATGAAATTGATAATCTGACAACAAATGTATTAGGCGTATCCCGCTTATCATATACACCGTCCAGAGAATCTGCATATATTTATAGCGCAACTTCCCTATATGATGCAGATGAAAAACTAGACAAAAAATTAAGCGAGCTATCTGAAACGATAGAATTGGAGCTATCCAGTTCAAATAATGAAAAAGCAGATAAAAACGAAGTCATTAAAAAAGATGGCAGCACGAATAACGTATCAGGAGATATTTCATTAAATAATCATAAGTTGAAGAATATAGCTCCAGGAACAGTACATTCTGATGCTATCAATCTCCAGCAACTTGAAAATGCTTTTTTTGCACTTAAAGACAATGTGCCAGAATCGGGAGACAATTTACGCAAGCTACATGAAGAAATAGAGTCTATCAAAAATGCTTATCGCATCAAAAACCAATACAATGACTACCCTAGCATGGTCAATGCCTTGGATAACATATCAGATGACGATATAATTTTTGTCAATGACGCCTCTGCGGATGATAGTGTTGAAAGAGGCTGGGCTGTGTATCGATATGCCGAATCAATTAAAAAATTCATCAAAATTTCAGAGGAAGAGTCTATTGACATTGACTTCAGTCAATACTTAAGAGTCGATGGCGCTACTTCTATGACAGAAGACCTTGATCTCGGCAGCAATAAGTTAACCAACCTTGCCAATGCCACTTCATCTAGCGATGCTGCTACTTACGGACAGCTTTCATCGGCTATAATTAGTGCTGGCCTTAACTCCAATGGTGCTTATAATAAACCATCTAGCTCTAATTATATCGACAGTGCTAGAAGTATTCATGATGCCACCTTGCTCTTGGATACTCAGGTAAAGAAGAATACTGACAGCTTTAATAATCATTATACAAAATCAGAATCAGATGATATATATTTAAAATCAAATGATTCTATTTTACCAAGTGAAGGCTTTACTCCTAATTCCCTGATTACTTCTTCCAGAAGAAATATATTTCTTAATGCAGATCTAAGAGGAACTGTTACATACACAGGTATAGGTGGCGTTGTTACTGAAACCAAATTATCGTCTTCGATGTGGACTAATAATCCGAGTCCAGCGGAATTGAAGTTAGATGATAGTCTAACAGGGATTGATATAAATATCAATTTACCTAAATCAGAATGGATAAATGATGTTAATTATAATTCAACTGCATCTTTATATTATATTCCAAGATATTTATCAAGTAACAAAGAATCATTTGATACCATTATACTTAGTGGAAGTGTAGATAATATAACATTTGTAGAAATCAATAGATTAGAAGGAATAAATAATAGCTCGAAGTTAGTTATTCAATCTAAGTATAACAGCATGCCTTCTAATGAGTCAGCTGCATATAATTATTTTAAAATTGAGCTAAGAGATCGTAATCAAAATGTTACATATCTCCCTAATAGATTTTTCTTTCAATCGATTGGCCTTTCATTGGTCAATGCGAATTATGACAGAAGTTTTTTATCTGTTAGGGAAGGTGGAAATATATGGGGAGACACTAATTTTTCAGGGACAATTCAAAAAAATGGAATTGACATTATTAATCAATTAGAGTCTGATAATAGATATTTGCAGACTGCTAACATCGATCAAAATATTCAAGGTCAAAAGACATTTTCTAATTTTAAGTGGGTTGGAAGTAATGAAGGCCAAAGCATTCCAGTAATATCATCAAACCCAACTGGCTATCAACATATTCGTATCAATGGATTTGAATTTGGTGGTAAAACTGATAAGTCTGACGAAGGATATATTAAAACAGCAGACAATACCAGAACGATTTATATCAACTCTGAAGGATGGAATTTTGGTACTTCTACTCAGCCTGATAGTTACATACTCAATATCAGTCCAACCAAAGGAATTAACTCTAAAAATGGATTTGAATGGAATGGGCAATCACTTGATGATCGATATTTAAGACAATCAAATTACAGTGCTACCCAATGGGAAAAAGTAGCTGATGATATTATTAATATAAATACAGGTAATATTGGTATAGGTACATCCTCTCCAGAATATAAGCTGGACTTGAATGGCTCATTTCATTCTAACGGTGTCTTTTTTGATGAAAGTATCTATAAATTAAAACCACTCAATATTAATTTTAATAATGCTGTTGACTATTCGACTGTAAATAATATTGTTCCTCTTGATAAATATGAATATGTAGATGTTCTTGTGCCTAGACATGAATCTGTCACTGGTTTATTCACTATGACTATAGAAGTAGTTGGAGGATATAATTATAAAAATTCAACTGGCGTAATAACAAAAGAATTTGTTTTTTATGCATCACCTAAAAGTGTTAATAAACCTCAAAATGCGATATCTGAAAGAATTATCAAAACTGAGGGATTAACCTCAGCTCAAGTGTACATTTCTAACCTTGAAAATAATGACAATCATTATTTTTTCAAGATTATTTCTAAAATCAGAAGAAAAAATAAATTTAAAGTTAATATTAGCTTTAAAAGCTTTCAATTTGACAGTACTGCTTTAAGTATATTTGATGACCTTCAAATATCTGAAGTGCAACTTATGAATGAAGACCCTGATCTTCAAACACAAGAAGTTGAATATGATGAATTATTGTATAAAGGCCAAAAACTAGACGAAAGGTATGCCCCTAAACACTCTGCAGGTTATGTTACTTTAGACACTGTCCAAGAAATAACAGGTTTAAAGACGTTTAAAAATACTTCAAGCGATAATTTAATAAAAATCATTTCTGGGTCTAATAAAAAGGCAGGAGTTGAATTTATTGGCGCTTCGGCTCAATTTTATACACTTTATAATGATGATTCATCCAATGAATTAAAAATTGGGTACAGAAATCTAGAAAATGATCCTATAAAGGATATATTCGTTGTAGACGCTAGTGGCAAAATCAATGCAAAAAATGGATTTGAGTGGAATGGGCAATCTCTTGATGAAAGGTATGAGAAAAAAGGTGAAGGCGATTTTGTAACACGCAATACTTCTCAAACCATTACAGAAAATAAAGTTTTTGACAATGGACTTCATATCAATAGCAATAGGGATAAATCGTTAAAAATATCTAGGGAGGCTAGTCCGTCAGAGTATTTATCAACATATCTTGACGATACAAATGCGATTTTTCATTATAAGAATGATGAATTTTCTTCCTCTATGCAATTTATATTGGAAAATACGGATACGGAAGAAAATAAAGGAGCAAGTTCAACTCACACTTTTGCTTTTATCGCAAATCCAAACAATGCATTTATAGCTGTCAATAATTACAAAATACTCAATGAGAATGAGTCCAATGCGAGATATGCCTCATCAAGTGGAAGTTCTTCTAAAGTATTTAAGGCAGCAAATCCTATTGGGGATGATGATGTAGTGACGAAGAGTTATTATCAAAACAATCTTCCCTCTTTAGCTAATTATGCTTCTTTACATGGGGATTCATCCAAAGTGTTCAGGGCGGCAAATCCTACTGGAAATAGTGATGTAGTCACTAAAAGCTATTATCATAGCAATCTTCCTTCGCTTGCTAATTACGCATCATTGCAAGGAGATTCATCCAAAGTGTTCAGGGCAGCAAGTCCTATTGGAAACAATGATGTCGTTACTAAAGATTATTATCAAAGAAATCTTCCCTCTTTAGCTAATTATGCTTCTTTACATGGGGATTCGTCAAAAGTGTTCAGGGCGGCAAATCCTACTGGAAATAGTGATGTGGTCACTAAAAGCTATTATCATAGCAATCTTCCTTCGCTTGCAAATTACGCATCTTTATATGGTGATTCTTCTAAAAGGTTTAAAGCTGCAAATCCTGTCAATTATAATGAAGTTGTTACCTTAGATTTTTATCAGAGGAACCTTCCTTCCTTATCTAGTTATGTGAAGAGCAATGCGACAACTCATGCTAGAATCGATGGATCAAGCAATGCTCGTTATGCAACTAACTTGGATTTTAAATGGTATACAATTGCTATAAATAAAGGAGATAGAGCTACAGGAAGATTTGGAATTAGAGATGGAGCATCAGGTAAACATCAATCTGTAATATTCTATGCTACGCATCATTTTGGAAAGGGCAATATTACTATTCTTTCCTCTGGGCTCTACGGTACTACCGTCTTTGATAAAATTAGATTAAAACAAAATGGGACATATGATGGCTGTGCAATTCAAGTGCAAATTGATCGGGCCGCAATGTTAAGCAATAATGTTGGAGTATTCTTATTAGGAGATAATATTCAACCCAATGGTTGGACTTTAGTTGACTGGGTAGAGGATGATGAAAACCCTGGTCTTGATGAATCCAAATGGTCTGTATTAAAAGAAGATGTCTCTTGTGACATCGGTATGATCAAGCAAGGCGGTATGTCTCTATTCGGTGATGTTGTTGTAGATGGATTAAAATTAGGACAGCCGTATATATCTCCTTCAAATCTTGATTCATTTCAAAGTGGCAGATATTGGTATGGTAAATCCCAATATAGTTCTGTTGGTAAACCAGACGATAATTCTATGGTTTATAATCTAGGCCATAACAATGGAGGTATGCAAATCGCAGCATCACTTGGTGATACTAATTCCTTTAAAGTACGAAGATATCAATCAGATGTAAGGTGGCAAGCTTGGGCTGAATTATTGCATACGGGGAATATTGAAACATATATTGGTAGTAATTATGTGAAAAAATCTGGTAGCAGTATAACTGGCAATCTAACTTTCACTAACAATCTAACTGGAATATCTTGGTATAGAAATACCGACGGTGCTGGGATTAGATTTAAAAACAATACAGACAGTGATTCTGATTCATATCTTGAATTTTATACTAAAGATAACAATAATGAATTCTTCAGATGGAATCACTACGCCTCAGGTTCTTCTGTAGAGAACTATATGGAATTAAAAAGGGATGGTTTAACAGCACCTAGATATCGTAATAAGAATAATGGTGAGTTTGGTGATGGAGGCATTAAATACAATATTGATATAAATAACCTTAACACTATAGTCGCTTCGGGGTCAACTTATTCATATAAAATACCTATTAGTAATTTATATTCCAGAAGTCTAGTTTTTTGTGAACTTGTAGGTAGTTTTAAAGTATATACATCCGATCGAGGCCTTCCGGGAGATATAGGAAGCAAAGGTGAAGCTGGACCAACAGGCTTGTCAGGGCCAGCAGGCCCTCCAGGGCCAAGTGCTCCATCAGGGGAGGCAGGAGTTCCTGGCAATCCATCAACTCCTACTGCTTATTATACAAACATTTATACTAATAGAGTTGCTATAAATAATGGTTCAAAATATACGGTTGCAACCTCTTATAGTGTCTACCTAAGGTTATACTACACTTCAACTAGCCTTTATATACAATTTTATAATAGCAGTTCGAAAAACCTTCAAATACAGTTTAATAATGGCGTATTAGCTAGCGTATATGCTCTAAATCGAGATGCTTAAATTTCAACTAGAGATGTCTTTTATAGGCATCTCTTTTCATATAAAAATCTATAACTAATGAACATCAAACAATCACAAACAACCCTAAGTATCAAGCAAATTATCGACCTTCACAAAGCCTGCGAGATTATAGGCGATACACATAGTTTTGAATTAAGCTTGCTATTTAAATTAATTCAGCAATCAAGCACTCCCATTTTTGAACTATTTCAAAAATTTCAAAAAAATAGTTTTGAAAAATATGCCGATGAAACAGGAGCTTCAATCTTAGTCAGCAATGAGAAAAAGTATTTGGAAGAAGTGGATAAAATGATAGATCTTCAAGTAGAAATTAGTATTCCAAATATTAATATAGAGGTTATAGAAAAGAACCCTTCTTTATTTATGAACCCAAATATCATCGCATCCTTCGCACCTATAATTTCACATTAACTCACTTGCAATAAGTTGTTTGCATATATGTTTAAAGCTTGTCACAGGACTATAAATAACTATAAAAAGGTCTCTTAATTACATCACAGTTAGATGATTTTTTAGATTAAATATTAGATACTTTATTTGTATCACAAACTAAAAAAAGAGTATTACAGATACTTGAATAGTTCATTTAATAATAACCATTATAATCAATAATAATGCTTTTCAGTAATAATGTTGAATTAGATATAGGGCAAATGATAAATATCATTCATACAATTGATCAACTCCCTAAAAATATAAACACAACTATTTCTGTCAGATTAGGAGTAGTCAAGCATTTGCTGAATGATTATATCAAGGAGTTTCATCATTTTCAACGCCATACCTTCAATAAGTATGCAAGTGATTCTGAGTCCTCAAACGCCATTCCTCTCGAATATCAACAAGTCTACTTGGACACGATTAAAAAAGAATACAATAACTCTAGAAAAATTAAACTGCCATTGATTCTGCACAGTGAAATGAAAGAGTATAACCTGGATCACGAAAAGTATAACAACATAAGCGCAATATTAAGCTAATTCCAAACATCATATAACTAACAACAACTATGAAAAAAGAAATCGTAAAGATCAGCCCAAAAGTAGCTATTAACATCATAAAATCTATCGAGAACGGCCCCAAGGAAGTCCCTGCTAAAATATCTGTTTCTTTAGGAATGATTAAATATTTATTGCAAGAGACTGTTGAGTCATTTCAATCTCGACAAAAATCGATTTTTGAGGAAATGGCAACATTGGAAAATGAGCAACTTGTAATTCCTCAGGACAAGCAACAAGAATTTATGGATAAGGTAAATCCTATTTTCGACAATGAAGTTGAAATGGAGCTTCCAATCATAGAAATCGAAGATCTTCAAAATGTTGAAGCATCCATAGATCCAAATTTTGTTACATCATTGATGCCCGTATTAAATATCGCATAACGATATGGAAGGAATATAAGTCATATTCCTTCTTCATTTATATTATATCTATTTGAAATAAATATACAATGATCAAAGCCCAACTTATACGAAAATCTCAATCCGAACATCAAACATTAGGCTCTTTATTTTTCTTCAAAGAGGATGAATATATTTTTTCTTGCCAAACACTTGAGCTTCCATGGAATAATAATCAAAAAAATATCTCCTGCATTCCTAAAGGGAAGTATAAAGTTTCTAAACATCACTCTCCCAAATTCAAGGAATGTTTCAAAATAGAAAATGTTGAAAACAGAACTGACATACTCATACATCCAGCCAACTTTGTAAGTCAGCTAAAAGGATGCATCGCTGTTGGATCTTCTCATAGTCATCTAAACAATGATAAATTATGGGATACTAAAAATAGTAATGAAGCACTTAGTCAAATGAGGAAGTATATTCCAAATGAGTTTGAGTTGGAAATTTTAGATCTTAGTGACCTTATTAATAATTAATTATGAAAATCTTAAAGAACTTTGAAGTATATATGATTAGCATAGGAATTCTTATTCTTGTATTTTTTTCCATGTGGCACAGCTGCTCCTCAGTTCATCAAAGTGATATAAAGATAGAATATGATCACACCTATTCTTTAAACTAAAATATTATTTCGATTATCAACGAATATAAACCAAGCAATGAAGCCAACCTTGACAAACAATCATCCAATACTAAAACATCATACAAATGATGAAAAAAAAATATGGTTTGAAAAATATGTCAACCCTTTACTCATTTCTCAAGAATATGACCTAATCATAGATGAGCCTATACCTGGCTTATTTCTATTTCCTTTTTTTAATGAAAATTTCTGTAAAGAAATTATTCAATTGGCGGAAGAACTGAATCAGTGGGAAGTTGATAGGCATGATAATTACCCCACAACAGATATCTTACTTGAAAAGCTTGACTTGAAACATATCTATGACGAAACCATACAAAACTTTGTAACTCCCATGCTCGTCGCAAAATATAATCTTCAAGGCCGCAGCTGGTATCAAATGGATCATGAAAACTTTATAATCAAGTATAGCGACACAGCTCAAAAACACCTTTCTCTCCATCATGATAATAGTGCTTTGACAATCAATTTATGTCTAAACAATGAGTTTGAGGGAGGTGGCACTTATTTCCCAAAGTTTAAAAAACTCCTAAGACTGGATAAGATTGGTTATGCAATGGTACACCCCGGCAACATTACTCACTTTCACGGAGCCAGACCCATAGAATCTGGAAATAGATACATCATAGTATCATTTCTTAAAACGCAATAATCATATCGAATATAGTTTGTTCCTTAGCTCTAATCAAAAAAACAAATACTGAATGAATATGATCGACCACATCTATGTATTGAATTTGGAAAATCGAAAAGATAGAAAAGCTTATATGAATACCATGCTAAATTGGCTTAATCTATCCCACAAGACTACTTTCATCAATGCTATTGATGGGAAGAAGCTCATGTCTGAAAAGCCCATACATTCAGATAGTATATATCAATGGAATATGGAAAACTTCACTAGTGATATCAATAAATATCATAAAGTAGCTCCATTTTACTTCAGAGATATAAATCATGGAGAAATCGGCTGTAGTTTAAGCCACATAAAGATCTGGAAAAAATTCCTTCAAAGCGAACACGAGCAAGTGTTGATATTAGAAGATGACATAAGAGTCGCAAGAACATATCAAGGAACTGATATAAATGCAATTATTGATAAAACGATAAAACAATGCCTCAATAATAAATGGCAGTATGATCTTTTATACTTAGGCAGGTATCCATTATCTAATGACACTCCTCTTAGTGAAGACATTTACAGACCAGGGTACAGTTGGCTTAGTCATGCATACATACTTACCAAGAGTGGCGCTAAGAAATTATTGGATGGTGGCTTAGAAAATCTCATTATCCCTGTTGACGAATATATCCCCGCTTTATTTGGAGAACATTTAAGAGAAGATATTCATGAATTATACAAAGACAAAGAAAAACTAAAAGCCCTTTCAATATATCCGAATTTATTCGATCAAGATCGTGAATTATTTTCGAGCGATATAAATTAATATCATATTTTGATTTTTATAGTGAATAAGAACCTTTACCATAAGTTGCAAAATCGATTTACTAAAAATATTATTAGCAAATAATCTTACAAGCATTTTTTTCCATTCTTAAGAGTACTTTAAATACTTTTGGACATTATTGAAAAGATCATTTCATTGCTTATATAAGAGTAAAAACTTTTTTGTAACTTCCGAACATGGCAAAAGTAATCTCCATAATCAATCACAAGGGAGGCGTTGGCAAGACAACGATTTCCGTGAATTTAGCCTCTGCGCTGGCTGAATTGAAGCAAAAAGTACTCTTGGTTGATTTTGATCCTCAAGGCAACAGCACAGGACATTTTTTCGACGAGGAAGATATTCCGCAGACTATAGACAAGTCCATATTGAACGAAGAACCACTTCATATAGCCAATGTTGGGCGACATGATTTGATTCCTTCCAGATTGGCGCTTTCCACAGCCGAAACTCTTTTTTTAGGCAATATTGAAGGCTTCTTGAAGCTGCGAGATGTATTGGAGCCTGTGGATAATGCTTATGATTACATTCTCATTGATTGTCCTCCGTCTTTAGGCTGGTTCTCTCAAAATGCGCTCAATGCGGCTACACATGTTTTAGTCCCTTCTGAGCCCTCTAAGATGAGTACGGATGGCTTTGAAGCTATCAATATTCTGATAGAGCGAACGCGTAAAACCTTAAACCCTTCCTTAGTTAACTTGGGTGTTATTTTTTCTTCTGTAAGAAATTTAAAAGTGCACAAAGATTATGAATCTCAATTAAGAGAAATGCTCGGAGATCAAATCATGCATACAAATATCAGAAATTATAAACACTATGTGGAAGCTACTGCTTTGCAAAAATCAGTGCTGGAGCATGCTCCAGATTCCAATGCTTCTTCCGATTTCCGAAATCTCGCTAAAGAAATTCATGGCAAAATTCAAGGTTAAAAAAATAAATGCGACAGAGTCCTCGAAGACCGAAGACATCAATGCGATAGTAAGCATGGCTGAGGCTGTGACTCTGGATATAAATAAGGAATTAAGAGATTTGATTCCTCCGTTATCAGCGTCAGAACTAGCTTCTTTGGAGGAAAGTATTATAGCAGAAGGTGTAAGAGACCCTATTTGCTACTGGACAAATGCTAAAGGAGTAAATTATATAATCGACGGACATAATCGATTTAGCATATGCTCAAAACTAGGCCTTTCCTATCCTACAAAGAAAATTGATTTGCCCGATTTTGAGGCCGTAAAGGATTGGATGCTTGTTTTGCAATTAAGCAGAAGAAACCTTACGCCAAACCAAGCCAGCTATTTAAGAGGCTTGCAATATACTCGAGAAAAAAAAGGTATTGGAAGACCTTTGGGATTGGATCAAAATAATTCCGACAAATTGTCGGAATTAAATACGACTGCTGATAGACTGGCTTTTAAACATGGAGTGACAAGCCGAACGATAGAGAGAGACGCTCTTTTTTCCACAGGGTTGGAATATATAAGCCATAGAGATCCTCAAGTGAAAAAAGATATTCTAGCAGGTATATACAAAGCAAGAAAGTCTGACATTCAGGCAATTGCGCAAGGAAAAAAGTCTATTGATGACCTATTGCGTCCGGTAGTGATTGAAGAGGATATTTTGGAAAGCAATCAAGAGGTATATTCTGATTTCAATGAAACTCAAATACGAAAATTGATTTTGGCAAAAACAAAGATAAATACCATCATTGGGCAATTGATACATGTTGGAATCGACAAGAAAACGATTAAAAAAATATTTTCAGAAGAGTTGAAAAACAAATAATAAAATCTGATTTAATTGATGTTTATATAATTAAAACGGTATGTAATAATACCGTTTTTTTTGTTTAAAAAGTTCAAATATTGACAAATAGTATTTTACGACTGTTTTTTATTCTTAATTCTCAATTAAAATTAATATTAATTATATTTTTTATAAAAAAGCACAAATATGAAGCATTGTTTATTGAATAATTAGTAATTTTCAATCTAATTATTACTTTATTCAAAGTCTATTCCTATTAAGGATCGGCTTATTACATAAACAACAATTTTTAATGGGCAGCGAAATAGCGTATGTCGATCCCGAAGAGCTCTATCTAGAAGAGGAGCGTCTGAAGAAACTCAAGCAAAATGAAGAGCCTCTCTATTCTGACGAGGAGCATCAAGCATTTTATAAAGCCCATATCGACACTTTCGGGTCCATACGCGATCAAAAGCCCGAGCCGAAGCTGAGCCATGACGACATGCTCCAAAGGCTTCAAAACAACGACATGTTCCAGCGTCTGTTGGAAGCGCAGGAAGAGGAGCAAAAAACAGACGGGCATCCCGAACCGGCCAAGGATCAAAGCGAAAAACAAGAAGAGCAACAAACCGATCCTCCAATCGTAGAGCCCGCTCCCCAGCCGAAAAGCAAAGCCAAAAGCGTTGCCGAGCGCATCAGGCTCAGAAAGATGGCCCAAGAGCTCAGGGACAAGGATGTGATCAAAGCGTACAAATCTTTTCAGGAATTCAGAAGATCGTCGCTCAAGCAGCGAATGAACAGATTCCAAAAGACCTCCATGAACAACAAGTTCTCCGCTCTCGATCGCAAGCTCAAGAAAAACGGCGACGTCTACGGATCGGAAGAATTTATCGAAACTCTGCGAGATATCTTCCCCGAAGTGCGATGGGAAATGACCGTTCCCAATGTTGACGAATACATCGCTCAAATAGAACAAGAGGAAAGCGAAGCCAGAGACATTGAGTCGCAGGAGTCTTCGCTGGCCAAAGTGCCTGAGTCTGTCGAGCAATCGAACGCCAAGACTGGTGAAAACGCTGAATCTCGCAGCAAGACGAAAGAAGAGCAGGAAGCCGAGGCCGTCAAAAATAAAGTCAAAGCGCTCGAGGAAGCTGCTAAAAAAGGAGAAAATACAGAAGCAGAGGAAAAGCCTCAACCCGAAGCGGTCGAAATGGACAAATCGGGCACGGACGGATACGCCAATTCCCTGATGCAACAACCTCCGATGTCTTTCATCGAGGAAGTTCGCAAAGCGCCTGAGACAGCCAACGAGCTTCATGCCAAGGAAAGCAAGGAAGCGCAGGAAAGCCTTCCGGAGATCAAGACGCCTACGGGCATCGAAGCCAAGGAAAAGCCGGTGATCAAAAAGCCCGAGCTTCCCCAAAGCCAGACGCTGGACTTGGAGCAGGACTCCAAGGAGGAAAAAACGCATATGGACGAGCCGGAGGTCGGCAGCACTCGCAATGTGAGCATGCCTTCCAAGCCAAAGGCCGCGGCGACGGACGACCCGGAGTACGCTTCGCGCATGAAAGACGCGATTTCCTCGATTCCTAATCGACTGCCTTCGGTCAATACCGACCCTGGGCCTACGCCTCAAGTATCGCTCACGGGAGCTTCGGATCCGGCCCAGCAAGACAAATTTGTGGAGCAAGCAGAGGGCTTGATTGCCGAAGAAAGAAATAAAGCCATGGCCGCGGCCCAAGCGGACTTTGGCGAAAACGATATCGCGCCGACACCCGACGAGACTATGCTCAAGGCCAGCCAAGGTATCAGCGAACCGCAATTGGCCAAGGCTTCCGAGCTTCAGCTGCAGGAAGTATCCTTGCCGGAAGTGAATCAGGCCTTTGACAGACAGGCACACGAAAAGTTGCAAGCTGATCTACAAGAGCAAAAAGACAGGCAAGCGGAAGCGCAGGAAGAGTTGCAAAGTCGAACGGATCAGGAACGTCAGAAATTCGACAAGAAGCTCGACGATAAAATCACCCAAGCGGCGGCTAAGCAAAGCAAGGCGAAGGAAAAAGCCGAAGCCGACACCAAAGCCTACCGAGAAGAATGGGAAGCGGAGAATCAAGCCCGCATGGAAGAGTACGACCAACAGGTCGAGCAGCGCACTCGGGAGAATCAGGAAATGATTGATCGAGAGGTCAATTCCACGCAGGATAAAGCGCAGGGCAAAATGAACAAAGCCCGCGCCGACGCCGACAAAAAGGTGAAAGAAGCCAATAACAAGGCCCAGACAGCGACCAAAGAAGCTCAAGAAGACAAAAGCTGGTGGGATCAAGCCGTAGAATTTGTCGAAAGCGTGTTCGACAGTCTCAAAAAAGCCTTGAACAGCATCTTTGAAGGATTAAGAACAGCGGTCAAAGCCATCATGAAAGCCGTGAAGGAAGCCGTGGTTTCCTTGATCGAAGCGGCCAGAGTGCTTGTGGTCAATCTGATCAAAGCCTTTGGGGAAATACTGAAATCGATGGTGAACACCTTGCTGGCGGCCTTTCCAGCCATCGCCCAGCGATTCTGCGACTTGATAGACCAAGCTGTGGAAATCGCCGAAAAAGCCGTCAACAAAATCGCCGCAGGACTCAAAGCCGCAGCCAGCTTCCTGATCGACGTTTTGGCCAAAGCCATCGACACCTATTTGGCGGCTTACCAGGCTATTTTCAATTTCTTGCTTGAGGCCGTCGAGTTCATCGCCGTAGGCATGTTGAGGATATTGGAAAAGATCACCAACTTGGTATTGGCAGCTCAGATGAGTCCCGATTTCTTCTTGGGGCAGATGAGCGAAGAGCTGTTGGGATCCAATATCATGGTACCTTTGCCTAACGAAATAGTCATGGCAAAAGGTGGCAAAACAGGGATCGAACAAGCTTCCATAGAAGCTTCTGAACTTACAAAAGATCAGAAGCTCCTAGAAAAATCTCCGTATGACAGCGAAGATTTCAAAGTCGATCCTGTGGTGCAAAACCTAGAACTGAGCCCCGAACTTATGGCTCAGTTGCAAGCCAGTGGAGACGGTGTGATAGAATTTGATTCGGGGAAAAACAATAGCCTTGAAGAAGTCAAGTCAGAGGTCAGCGCCAATGCGAAAGAAGATCCGTCCAAAAAGGTAGACTTAAGGACAGATTCTGACCAAGCAGTCGCTTATTCTGAAAATAATATTGCCTACAGCAAAAAAGATGTCGCAAGACTACAAAGCCAAGGAATGGTCGGCCCATTCAACTCGCCGGGAGAAAGAAGCAGCCATTTGGTTGGCCAGATTACCAGCGGAGTCAAGAAGCTCTGGGATGAAAAATGGCCGATAATTGTCGCTGCCATTGTCGGCGGTATTCTCGGATTGATCTTAGCCAATATTCTGACAGGAGGAGCCATCATGGCAGCCTTGCCGTTGATCATACAAATCGTTGGTGCGGCTTTCGCGGCCAAAGGGATTTACGATCTATTGGGCCACTTCAAAGAATACCTGAGCAGCAGCTGGGTGGGACAGATCGCCAAAGGAGGAAAGCACCTGGCTCGTGCATTAGCGGCATTGGCTATCGAAGCGGTCTTCGCCTTGATGTTTGGAGGCAAAGCAGCATTCAAAGCCATCAAAAGTGGCGCAAAAAGCATCGCCAAGAATGGCGTGAAAGCTTCTGTCAAGTCGGGAGCCAAACTGGCTAAGAACGCTGTGAAAAACAGCGTCAAATCCACTGCCAAAGCAGGAAAAGAACTGGGACAAGTAGCCCTTGCTGGTGCTAAGACAGGCTTTAGAAATACCATCAAAGGCGGTAAATTCCTCCTAAAAGGCATACAAAAAGGAGCTGTCAAAGGGGCCAAGTCCTTCAAGCAACTCGCTAAAAAACTCGGCGATAAACTGAAATTTGATAAGTATCGATTCACCTTCAAAAACCGTCGTTTCAAGCTCGAAGGGCATTTGAATCCGTGGGTAAAGTTAGCTGAAGGAGGAGAAATTGTAGAAGTTGACGAAGCTGAGGTGAAGGGAATCAGTCCTCATCAGAATGTAGTTACTACTAAAGGGGAAGGAACTTTACTCAGTGAGTCTGATATACAAATTTCAAAAACAAAAGTTCCAGCAGATCAATGGAATAACTTTAAGCGTGATTTTGAAGGTAATAATGAAGCTCTGGAATTATTGAATAAAAGACCGGAATTGATTGAAACTTGGCAAAAGCTCGATGAACTAGGCATAGACAACTCCATTAAAAATAATATTTTATCTATTGAAGTGGCTAATAAAATAGAAAAGCCTTTCTTTGATAATGACATTATTGCAAATAATAAAAAGCTAAGACAAGTATTAGAAGGTTTAAATCAATTAGATGAGGTAGGAGATGTAGGAAAGTATATTGCTAAACAAATAAAAAAAGGGCAATTTGAAGATGTAGAAGACTTTGCTATATTGATAGGGAGTATTAAGAAGAGTGGAAATCCTGTTGATGGGGTTCCTCCAACCATTGCAGGTCATCCAGGATTTCCTGTAGGACAGACTTTAAAGAGAATGGAAAAGTCTAAAGTTCCTAATAGCAGAAAAGTCTTAGAAGATAAAACCGCTGGAGATATTGATTATGGAGAATTAGCGACTGATGGAATATATAAATATTCAAAAGCTTATCAATTTAAAAGTGCGGCTGATCCCAAGAAAGTATCAAAAGCTATAAATACTAAGACTATTAAAAAACAATTACAAGATGTGGATGCAGAAGAAAAGATATTTGAAGTAGAAATGAGGTCAGGAACATTAGATGATTTAAAAGCATTTGAGCAAAGTATTTTAGATAGAGTAAATGATGCAAAAAATGCTATACCTGATTTGAAAATTAATATTACAGATTTAGAAGGAAATATTATAAAATCATTTTAGAATATGTTTAAAATAAAAGAAGTTCCTACTTGTTCTTGGTCTTTTGACTATGAGAATAAAATATATAATGAAAAAGAGCTCTCTCAGTTAAGAGATGAAGAAATTAATTCTCTAGTTCGAAATCGCTGTCACTTCCTAAAGGAAATTCTTGAGGTGTTAAATGAGGAAGCTATTCTATTGGTTGATAAAATGATCATAAATGATTCAGGTAATGAATTTACTCAAGTTTTTAATGACTCATCTCTTGATTTTATTACAGAAGAAATCAATAAAAATGCTATTGATTTCATGAAAAATAAGTCATGCTTTTATTGTGAGCTAGAAGGAAGCACTCTTATCGAAACTGAAAAAGAAAAGAATATATATAATGGTGTAATATCTATTAATTACAGTTTACTTCGTAATGGAATAGAATTACATACCTACAGTGATTTATGGAGTCCTATGTCATTAGATGATAATTATCAAATAGATTTAGCTCTCTTAAATAATCCTCGTTTAGAAAGGTCTCTAAAGAAAATAAAAGCTATTGGTAAATACTCTTTTATATCTCCTGATGAGGGCGAATATGGCGATGAAGAATTAGCTCAATTAGGTTTTCGAATAATAACAAATCAAGGAGATATAACAAAGTTTATAGATTTTCCAAAAGGAAGAGAAGAAGAAGTAAAGCCATTCATAAGTCAATATGCTCCTGATTATCCATTAAAAGACAATATATAATGTATTATTGTAGGAAGAACTCTAACTATATCATAAAATTGCTTTCAGTCACATTTGACTAAATAAAAACTTTAGCAAAACAAAAAATATAGCCCCCAGTACCTCAAATCACACTTCGTAAATTAAAAAATAATCAGAAATTAAAAGGAAATGTAAGAAAGATATCTCCAGAATCGATTGCAAATAGATAAGCAGCTCTTGAAGAATTATTAGATTTACGTTTGAGTGAGCAACGAGAGTTTTTCGGTTCTATAGATCAAGGTCATCAAGATGCAATTGACCAAGTTATATCTGGGATTAAAGGATGTGACGATTTAGTAAAATATATAAAATCCATGTCTGAAATTGATCGAAAAAAATTAATACCAAACTATGAAGAATGGTAATATTTATCAATTAGAATCATTATTTGTTCCTTTAAGTGCTTTGGAATATTATCTATAATTGGAATATTTCCATTATCAAAATCTAAAAGATAAGGATTCGCATTATTTTTTAATAATAATTCAATTATCTCTAAATTTAGATTAGAAAATGCTATTCCTAATGGCGTTTTAACCCAAATACTCCCTTCTCTATTTATTGAAATTCTATTTGAGTATTTCACTAATAATTTTACAATCTCAATGTTTTCACTAATTACAGCTGAAGTTAAAGGTGTTCTACCTATTTCATCTTTAATATCGATATCAGCATTAGCCTCTAATAAGGTTTTAACTATTAAAGGCCTTTCTTCTAATACTGCATAAAGAATGGGATACTCATCTTCATAAACAGTATTTACATTTGCCCCTTTGTTAATTAATAATAATATCATCTCATTAATAATATTATCATCTTTTGGGTCATCAATTTCATACAAAACATATTGAATTAAAGAGGGGGAATTATCATTGCCATTTAATAATTTTAGATCTACATTATACTTATAGTCTAGCCATAATTTGAAAGATTCTATATCTAAATTCTCAATTATATTATTAATATCAATGCCTTTACTCATATTACCTTGTAAATTTTTACTGTAATAAATAAAAGGATAAATTATTTAACTTTACAAACAAATCTATGCAATGTATCATTCATTTTTCGCTAAATCATAAAATGATTTTAATTATATTCATTAATATAATTGTAATTTAAATATATTTATAAAATTCAAGCTGAAATAGTGGAAAAGCCATATGACAACACTAATATAATTGCATTCATAAAAAATGAAAATGAAGATCCTTTTGACAGGAGAAAAGCTCTTCTAGAAATAGGTGAATACATTGAATCTATTGGTATGGATAAATATGTAGCTTCCTTACTTGAACATAAAAATTGTCTCTTAAGAGGTACTGCAATTGAAGTGCTTTTACATACACTAATGATAGATGAATATTATTATAATGCTATCCAATTCCTTAAAAAGGATCACTCAAGATATGTTATAGAAAATACTCTTAGTAGTATTTTTGGTTATTATTTTATCAAAAAAAAATATAAAAATAAATTTCTAAAAGTATTGGGGAAGTTATATATTGAATTTAAAAATGAAAGTATAATACATAGAGAGATTTTATTTTGTATCTCTATAATACAAGATCCTAACCCTGAAAAAGTGAAAAAATCAATGAGTCTAGATCCGATAGATTGGAAAAAAGAAATCGATTGGGAAGACTTTGAAAAATATATTCCCAAAAATGATATTCCTATGCGCGAGCTTACTCAGTAAGCTTTCATTTTGAGTTGACTCTAAAAGTATATTTATAAAATTCAAGATGAACAGTGGATAAGCCATATGACAACACTAATATAATAGCATTCATTAAAAATGAGAATGAGGCCCCTTATGATAGAGGCGAAGCAATATTAGAAATAGGTGAATACATTGAATCTATTGGGATGGATAAATATATCGCTTCATTGCTTCATCATGAACATAATTATCTAAGAGCTATAGCTATCAGAGTTTTATTCAGAAGATTAAAAATTGATGAATATTATTATAATGCTATTCAGATATTAAAAAAAGATAATTCAAGATATGTGATAGAAAAGGCGCTTGATGCAATAGTAGAATATTTTTTTATAAAGAAAAAATATAAAAATAAATTTCTACGAGTATTAGGAAAGTTATACATTGAATTTAAGGATGATGAATTAATGATAGATGAAATTTTATTCTGTATCTCAATGTTACAAGATCCTAACCCTGAAAAAATGGAAAAATCAATGAGTCTAGATCCGATAGATTGGAAAAAAGAAATCGATTGGGAAGCCTTTGAAAAATATATTCCCAAAATGATATTCCTGTGCGCGAGCTTACTCAGTAAGCTTTCATTTTGAATTGACTCTATAGTATATTTCTAAAATTCAAGCTGAAATAATGGAGAAGCCATATGACAATACGAATATTCTTAATTTTATAAAAAATGAAAATGAAGATCCTTATGATAGAGGCGAAGCAATATTAGAAATAGATGAATATATTGATTCTATTGGAATGGAAAAATATATTGCCACATTGCTTGACCATGAACATTGTTATTTAAGAGCTATAGCCGCCAGAGTATTGTTAAGCACATTAGAATTAGATGAATACATTAGCAAAATTATTGAAATATTAAAAAATGAGAATTCAAGATTTGTTATAGAAAATATAGTTCGTGCGATAGTAGGTTATTTTTTTACAAAGAAAAAATATAAGAATAAATTCTTAAGAGTATTAGGAAAGTTATACATTGAATTTAAGGATGATGAATTAATGATAGATGAAATATTATATTGTATTTCAATGTTACAAGATCCTACTCCTGAAAGAATGGAGAGATCATGGTCATTAGAGCCTATCGACTGGAAATCAGAAATTGATTGGAAGGAATTTGAAAAATATATTCCCAAAAATGATATTCCTATGCGTGAGCTTACTCAGTGATTTGAGTAATATGCTCAATATTTAGTATACCGTTCACGATTATTAAACCATGAATATTAATAGAAGAGCAATAAAACGTTGCTTAGACTATGTATTTGGTATATATGGAAATCGATCTGAAGATGTTCCGGAAATATCTCAAATTGATGATATAGAAAGAATGAAAGAGGAAGCTAGGTTTTGGAATATATCAAAGGAGCTTAAAATAGCATTGATTTATCTAATTGAAATTAATGATGTAGAAATATTGTCGAGTTTTATAAATGATCGTTGCGATGTCTTTGAAGATGAATATGATGATGAGGGATATGTTAAAAACAAAATTAGGTTTGCTTTGAGCACTGACTGGAGTGAAGTAGGTGAATGTGGGGATGATATCCTAGAAAATTTAACGTTTATCAATTACGATCTAAAAGATTGGAAAAAAATGACAGAAAAAGAAAGGAATTCAATCATTCCGTAGATTATATATAGTAAAAAAATTTGACCTTAGATCTAGATGAAATTATTTATAGCCCGAATTACTCAAATGTTTACCCTGTAAGAATTCGAACAGTACCTGATAGTGATACCTTAAAGTTCTTTTTTTTTAACGTAAAAGTTGGTAAGATTAATTCATACTAAGGTTCCCCCCATTTTTAGTACCGCAAAGTAGTTAAACTTAATTTTTCAAGAGCTTTATAAATTTCAATTTCAGTTAAAGGCAATTGTCGAGTAATGTCACTCATTAAAAGATACAATGCTTATAAAAAATTTAAATTATTTTTTCAATTTTTTTCTCAACGCAGCATAATTGCACTATGTGAATATATATTTGTTTTATAAGTTTTTAAAACGAATAAAAAATGTAGATCATTAATGGTTTACACAGCATTAGTATCAGAGAAATTTTTTACAACTAAAATCAACAAAAATGAAAAAGCTACTATTTACTTTAATTGCAATTATCACGATCATGTCTTCTTGCAATCAAAATGACGACATTCATGAGATTTCATCTTCAAATATTGAGAATAATATACTAAATGAAAATCAAGGGAGCCAACAACCTAGCTCCAGAAGAGGAACAACAGTAACCAAGCATTATACAGATAATTTCGGAGCTAAATATACTTTCGAGTCATTTACTACAACATTGAATGGGACGGTATTTGTCGATGTTATAACGAAAAGAAACGGCAACACTGCCGATCGAATGATCTTCAGATTACATGATTTTGAAAGCAATCATGTGAAATTTGACGTTGTGTCTAATTATATCGAGCATGGTGTTCCAGAGTGGGGTCATACTGGAGCTTCCGGTCCTACTGGAGATACAGGAACTAGCGGCGGCGGAGGTGGAAGCTCTTCCAATAATTCTTCAGGCAGTCAAACATCTAGTGAATGTAGAATTTTGGGTGGTGAAGATTATTGCGCAAGAAATAAAAGATTGTGGGACAGCTTTTTAGCCTCGCATGATTACTTTTCTTTTGTTCTTCAACAAACTCAAAATTGGGCAGACTGCATAGATATAAATGGAAGTGGCGGAGTTAGCAATAAAATTAGCGTGTTGAAATTGGGTCGTGTATCAGGTAATTGCGGCAATGCGGATTCTTATAGCTGCCAAACCCATATAGCAAGCGAAGCCATCAAACTTGTAGCTCTTTGGAAATTAGGTTGCGCGGCTAAATACGGAGTTCCTCACAAGGGGTAATAGAAAATAAAAAAATGAAATTCATGTCCTTTCGATATCCTCGAAAGGACATTTTTTTGAAAAAGGGTGAGTTAGCGTGTTTTGCGCGCATACGATGATATTATATCCCTATTCAATTAATGAAGGTATAAAGAGTTACCTAACTATTCTTTTCTTTAAAATATTGTTCGATGATCGGGTATATATTTTTAACCTTATACTTTAGGGAAGGATCTTTTAATTGATCAACGATAGCAGGATTATCCTCCATTCTCTTTATCAATTCTTTTTTTCTTTTTCCTTTGCCAAAAATGCTTGTAGACAATACATAATCAACCGAGTTTTTTTCTCCTAAATAGTATTTTGTTTCTTTCGTTACTGATTGCCCAGAGTATCCTATTTCATTGATTCTAAAAAAACCTAGGTCATCATGAGAAAAAATCTTTTCCATCATTTTAGGCTTATTGTTAACTTTCACAGGATAATAATACACGTCGTTTTTTTGATTCTTAATTTTAGAAATTTGATGGAAAGATATTTCATTCTTTTTCCCCTTGATATCTTTATAAGCTATAAGATTTCCTTTTAGCTTAAAAGATTGGATATCAATCTGTTCTTTTGCCTGAGTATATAATGTGTATTTTGTGTTTTGAGTTGCAAAAGATGAGGAAAAACTCAAAAATAACGCAAGGATTAAAATTAAAGCTTTCATAGTATTCGTATTTAGTTTTAAAAAAATTATTCTAAAATTGGTATCCACAGCTCCAATTCAAACTGATGATCTGGGTCGTTGGCTTGTTCCTTATTATAATTTGACAATGGCTTTGTGAAGTGTATCTGTTGAGCATTTTTAAGTCTTATTTTATTCTCCGGCAACCATTCGGCAAATATGGCAATATTAAAGTCTTCAATGGATTTTGCGTTTCCTATATGATTGAAAACCACGCATTTTTTTAAGCTTAAAGTCTTTATAGTAAATGGTGAATTAAGCGAATCAATGGATTCTAATGGATACCCTACAAAATGAGATTTCAATTCTCCTATGTCAGAATAATTGTAAATGCTGCAAATTTTATTATGATTGAAATAGGATGGAGGAAACGGAAGCTCCGCCAACTTGGCCCAAAGTTTCTCATCCAAGTTTTCTGCAAATTGCTCAATACCCACAAGTTGAATATTAAGCTCAGGCTCATACTTAGGGTTGGATATTTTTATATTCATTTGACTAATTAATATAGGTTCGACAAATAGGGATTCTAGTTGATCAAATTTAGCCTTGCAGGCTGATGGCGGTATTGAAAAACGTTGGACAAAGGCTTTTGTAAAAGCCGCCGGAGAACTATAACCTACATCAAACCCTATTGAGTATACAGATTCTTTTTCACGGATTAATTTTTTCGCAGCTTCAGTTAATCTCCTATTCCTAACATATTCCATTGGAGCATAGCCTGTAAGAGTTTTAAAAACTCTAGCCATATGATATTTACTGATATAGCTTGCCTTAGCTAGCTTTTCAATGTCTATCTCATAGCTCAGATGTTTTTCAATATATTTTAATGCTCTGTTAATAGGTACCATTTCATACTACTTAAATTTGCACTAGTCCTTTTGATTTACTTACAAGTAATTTTACAATACAAAAATAATGAGCCTTATAGTTCGGCTCTTTGCCATTCTTGCTTTTCATGAAAAAACAGCTCTACAGATGCATTTCATATCCTTTCGATATTACCTGGAAAGACATACTTTTGCTTCTATGAAATAATCAGGTGTAGAAGTATAGGCTAGATTAAATATGAAATAACTTGAAATATTTTTGATTTAAATAACTCACGATATTCACATTGTTATTTTAAACCATCAAAAATTAATTATTATGTCTGATTTTCAACAAACAACTTTCAAGTTCACGACTAATGATGAAACTCCTTTGTCAATTACCTGCGTTATGACGTATGCTGCAGATAATTCTTGGGTACCTATGCCTGAAGGAAAGCCTGTGCAAGGAGGTCAAAACCAAGGGATTCAATATTTGCATATTCCAAACTCAGAAATTTCTCAAGCTGCCAATGGAATCGTATCAGTGCAAATTGACCCTAAGATTGTGAATAATGTTCCATATGCATCAGATAAAGCAAGTTTATTAATTAGTGTCAATGGCAGCAATCTTCATATAGACATTCATAGTAATGGCGGTATGAAAACCACTGGTACTTTTGGCAATAAATCAGTCAAGTTTGATTGTAATTTTGGCAATGTGGGAGGAGATATTTCTGTTATTGATTGTACATCAGCATAATGTTACTTTTAAAGAATAGCTTGTCAGCTATTCTTTATTTTTTTACAATTCTGAATAATTTGTCTCAAGGGATAAATAACATTTCTATCAGCTATCAAAAAGCCATCAAGCTCATTAATTAAACATAATAGACCTTATAAAGCGTTAAATTCTAAAAATATGAGCAAAAAAACACCTCTTAAACATGAGCCGCTGTCTTTATTAGAAATTAAAGATTTACACAATTTTAAGGAACTAAATATTCTATTTATCAAAAAAGAAAGTACCCACATCACATGAGTACTTCAATTGAAAAACAACTAATTTGCTCTTATATTTGATTTGATTATTTCGCCAGTCTTGTTATTCTTGTCTTTTACTACTGCTTTTATATCTATAGAATAAGACACACGTGGAAATTGTTGATTATCTATAGTAGTGCTATTCTTTGCGGATGAATATTCAACCCAAGTGCTTCCTGTTCGAGTATACCATGTGATCTCATATGGAGCCTCAGAATTTGCGCCTATGGACAAGATCCATTCAGCATGATAATTTCTACCTGACACAACTCTATAAGAGCTAGGGCCTGATATACTCAAGTTTATACTAGAGGAAGCTTTTGGATACAAAATCTCAACAGCTTTTTTATCATAAAATGAAAAAGGTCTATATGAATTCCCTGTAGAGCTATTCATTATAGACTGGCTATCGGATGCAGGTGTTCCTGCTAAAAGCGTTTCGCTATTGTCATTGGTATGAGCAAGTCCAAAACAATGGCCCAACTCATGCATCATAACGGTGGTGAGTCCGTCTTCAGTCCAATGATTGTACTTGGTATTTACACTGATAGGAGAACCTATTTTGGTTGAGGTAGCACTATATGCATTCGCAAGCACATTATTATCAGAATAGTATTTTTGAACTCTTATATGAGCGCTACTCGAACTTGAAGTCAATGTGATTTTAATTTTAGAATTGCCTTGATTTAGCGCATTCCATTTGCTAATTGCTCTATTTGTGGCATTTTTCCATTTAGTTGGAACATCCGAATTAACGTAAATTTTCACATCATCAACCAAATGTCGAGGCACTCCATTTCCATAAATTCTTTGCTTAACTCGAGAATTATCTCCAAAGATCATATCGCTTACTGAATGAAAGCCAACCTCTTCGACATCATCAAAACCAATCAACATATCTCCATCATAGACAAAGTGATCATGGCTTAACTCCAGCTTGCTGGTATCGAAGCCAGCATCGTGCAACTTTGCCATTTGATCTGAAATAAAATCGCCCTGACTTAATGATTGAATATCATCATTTATCTCATCGGATGAGTTTGAACACGATGATAAGAACAATGCAGCATACATTGCGACTACAAAAAATAAGTTTTTCATGTGTAATAAATTAGTTATAGTTAAATAATGAGGCGAAATTATGTAATAATATCATGAAAAATAAGCTTTGAAAATCCATCTCCAAAAAGGAAGATGTAATATTTTCATCAAAAAAAAGATGTTTTATCACCAAAATGATAATCTATAACAAGTCATTAATTACAATCTCTAAAAAATGCATGTAAGAAATATTGCACTTTGATTTATTAATAAGAAAAATGATAATAATAGCTTAAACTTGAATAGTCTATTTATACTGAATACAAATCTATAAGAATAAAAAAGGGCGGAATAATTTCCGCCCTAATGATATAATAATACATAAGTCAAACGCTAATCAATAACATCTACTCTTCGTGTTAAATCCGCAGGTGGTCGTGGTTCCTTGCAGGCGACCTGTCCGGGTTTTTAAGCGATTAGCGTTTGTGTAACCAAACCACTTATATAGATGATACTTACATCACCCTAGATGATAAGTATAACGTAATCAATGAGTTATGGTTTTGATTTATGCTAAGTTTCATTCTATTATTCTTAATTGCTGATCATAATAACTAACAGTAGTATCTTTGACTATAATCGTGGAGTTTGAATAATATTGTGATTTTTCATGTATTATATTTGCTTGATTTTATAGTCGCCTAAAATATATGAGGCAATTGTTTCACACAAAACCTCTTCCATATTTTCACTCTGATTTATTAGATAGCATTGATCTTTCGTAAGTTTTAGAGTTGATTGAATTTGGTCATTCTCAAATTTACAAGCGATAAAGTAACTTGTAGTATGATCATTTATATAAAATATATATATCCCTTCATAGCGATCAAAAAAACTGTAATGATAAGCTTCTAATATATTGCCATTCAGAAAATCTGATAATTCATTAAATAGTTTGTTATTTACTTTTCTTAAATTCGTTTTTTCTGCTTTTTTCACATCATTTATTGAAAAAGACATTTTATTTTTAGTATAAAATAGATCTAAATCTATTTGTCCTTTAGCTGTTTTTAATGAATCAAAAAGATTAAAAAATATAATTAAAATTAAATTATATTGCATATAATAAATAATTGAATTCGAGTTACGAATATTCTAAAAAGTATTATATAAAATAAATTTACGATATTTTATATTAAAAATACCATTAATTTCATCTGAATTCATTCTATTTAACAGTCTACTTTTATCATAATTATATCATATATGGTATATAATGTATTGAAAATTTATCTTCTCCTGTTTTGTTGTTTTAATGTTTTAATTGTTTTATTGTTTTCGGGCATTATAACCTATTGAATTATAAGTAGTTGCAAGCATAAAAGACTTAAGTATTAACGCTGAATGCTTATAAATTAACGCTATGTGACTATTGAATTAACGCTTTGTGCTGATGAATTAACGTTAACTGTCTAATGAATTAACGTTATTATCTTTTGTATTAACGTAAACTACCTATCGAATTAACGTTAATGACTAATAAATTAACGCTGACTGCTTGTTTTATAAGCATAATTACCCTATTTTTACAATGTAAAGTTATTTTTATTCAATATTTTCAGCATTCGTATTTACAATGGCGTTAATTCATGAGTCATATATTAGAGACTATAAGATAGTTAAGTCCAACAAGTTCATCAATTCGAGACAGCCCAATATATCGCTTAATGCGCAAAGGGTGCTTATTTTTGCCATGGCGATGATTAAGCCGGAAGATCATATTCTGAAGGCTATTGATGTGCCTATCAGGCTTGTTTTGGGAAAATCAGCTGACGATAAATTGCAAGGCTATGATTACAAGAAAGTCAGGGAAGCTGCGAAAGAGTTGATGGATTTGAAAATCGAAGTTGAAGGCGATGACGGAGCTTGGGAAGAAATTAACTTTATTCAGAAGTCATCAGGAAAGGCTGGAGTGTCGTATATTTCAATTAAGTTCTCAGACGATGTGAGAGAATTTTTGCTTGACTTGAAAGACAACTATACCAGCTATGTCTTGAACTCGGTTTATAATTTTAAAAACCCTTATTCCTTGAGAATTTATGAGCTTTGCAAGCAGTATTTGAAAATTGGGAAGCGGGAGATTAGTGTCGATAAGTTGAAGTTTTTGTTATCGATAGAAAACAAGCATAATCGCTGGAGTAATTTCAAGCAAAATGTGATCGACAAGTCTTGCAATGAGATTAATGAATTTTCGGATATTTTGATATCCTTTGATGAGATCAAAACGGGACGAAAAATCACAGGTTTGGTATTTTATATCGAACGGCAGAAGAAGCCAGGAGTTGAGCTCATGCTTAATAAGGAAATAAGTTCCTTAGATCAACATGCAGATGCACTTATAGCTTCTCGTACCGATATTAAGAACCCAGAGGCCTATAAGGCTAAATTGATCAACTCAGAGGACTTCAAGAAAGATTTCGAGCGCCAACAAATAGAGAAAGAGTCCAAGATCAGGAAGCAGGCTCTCAAGCAAAAGGAAAAAGAAGAAAAGAAACAAGCAAAGGAAAAGTCCGAGCTATACAATAAGTATTATTTGGATGTTCGAAAGAAGTATATCGAAGAGTTTCCGGATTCTTTCAAAGCCAAATATGTGGAATGGGTAAAAGAAAATGGGAATGCCGAGGAGAAGAAATCCTTGCAGGAACTTATTGAGAAAAGAGAGAAAGCTCCTCAAAGGTGTTGGAATCTCTACGGCACGTTTCTTATCAAAAACTTTGGAACAGAAGAGGATTTAAAATGGCTTGATATTGAACAATGGTGGATGGATAATCAGTTGAATAATACGGTTGAACAGTCAGCCTTTTGATGTCTTTTTCTACTTTGATTTTAACCATTTGATTATGTTCAATAGTGATTATTGAATAAGCTTATATTTTGCTTGGGTTCCTATTTTTGTTTTTATGAAGAATAGGAATCACAAGCCGTATTTTGACAATAAAGTCTCTAAGTCGATATTCTCATTGATCATGTTCATGAGTTCTTTGCGGAGCGCGTATCTCTCACAATAGCTTTTAGCTCTTTTTCCATAGATAGTGGAGAATTTGGAAAATAACGCGCGTTTTTCATCAAGATCCATGCTTATCAATCCTTTTGTATTGAAGCGCGCATACCAAATATTCCAAAATAAACCGGTAGCTTCCACTTTATCTGGTATGTCTTCGATATTCGAAGCGTTGTTTTCCTTAAGATTGTTGTATACTTTCAGTAGTTTTTTTCGATTCGCCGAGTAGGCGGATTTGAAGTTTTTATCAGAATCATTGCTGGAAACGTCCACTCTTTGAGTTTGGGATGAGTGTATATGGCTCTTCAGGATGGCGTTTCGCTCTTTTTTATAGCATTCTAGCCAATGATGCACAACAGACTTGTTAATGCCCATATACGTTCCGTAAATGCCTATGGCGCCTCTTTCCCATATGGTGTTCAGTTCTTCCAATGTTATCATCTTGTGATACTTGAATAAATCGACAATATCTTCAATGACCAGCCTCTTATGATGTATGTCTTCTTCCTGATGAGAATCAATCCAGTCCAACCGCAAAGAGCTTTGTCTTTTGACCATGATGAACAATTTCAATATGCTTGCTATAAGCAAATCATAAGCTTTGTTGATTTGCTCATCAGAAGGATTTGATGAATGTTGCTTGAGCATGCGGTATAAGGATTGAGATTGATATTGACTTTCGATCAATATTGCTTGCTCATTTTTGACTAGGGTGCATGTGGCCATATTATTGTTAGTTGTTGTGTTTCAAAAGAGTATATGGAAATAGGTTAACCTTGAGTCATGAGTGCAAACATTGGAATTATTCCATTCTTTTGCGTCTGAAATATGCCAAGTCTTCCTCAATGGATGATTTCATGTTTTGAGTAGGTTTGTTGATGTTTTTCAGGTAAGCCAAAATGTTGTTGATATTGAAATAAATACTGCTTACATCCATTCTGTCTTTGAAAAATGAAGGCAATTGATCCCATGAGGAAAAAATAAAATTCAAACTGTCAATGCTTTGAGACCAAGAAGTATTTGTTTTGGAGTTTTTCAAAAATAAAATAATTCGCTTAAGGTTGGCTGCTTCCTTAGCTTCAAACTTGGGTTTTATCCCCACATTTCGTTCGTAAAAATTCAAATAGGACTGGACAGTCATGTTCCATGCATCACCGTCGATTTTTTGATTATTCTCTTTAAATGAATTATTAATGTTTGAATCCGTTGCGGGACGCAAAATATTTGATTTAGTATTTTCTTTATTATTAGCTTTAATATTATGTTGCTCAAAAACGCCTAGGCCCCCTGTTTGATTTTGCTTATGCCCCTCTTCATTTTTGCATAGGGGCTTACTCGAAACTGCTTTGCCCCCTGTTGCATTATTCGCTGCGGTTTTTGAATCCTTCAGAAAGATCTTCCTATTCGTATTGGCTTCCAGCCTTACGTCTATGTGATTGGATTTGTGCAACTGAGAAATAAGCCTGCTGATCGTAGATTCACTGCAATCGTATAAGTTCGCGAAGTATTTATTGCTTGCATAGCAATACCCTTCCTTGTTGGACAAAGATGTTATCTCTCCATAAAGAAGCTTTGCTTTATCGCTGATATTGTTGTCATATCTTACTTGAGCAGGAATGATGGCATAATAGTTTGGTTTTGTGATCATCTAGCAGTGTTTGTTAGTTATTAATATGGGATTTTTTTTATTTGTCATTTATGAAAACATTACCTTTTGGTTTGAGAGAATATGTTATTGTTACTTAAATATTTAACAGCTAAATATTTTAGTTAAATATAGTGAAGTTTTTCATTTATACCAAAACCTTTATTGTTAATTATTTCTTAAAATAATCAATCAGAAGTTTATTTAAAATGCGATTATCATTGATAATTCACTCATTTTCATTGATAATAATATTAGTATATTTTTCTTTTGAAATTAGCTTTTTGGGCATATTTGATGGCCTATTTAAATATTTTATCATAGATGTTATTTTTATTGAAACAGTGCTGCATATATATGCCATAATTTTAATTTTTTAAAGAAGAGTATTGCATTGTTATTTTAGCGGATAAGAAATGAAAATTTAAAAATTCTGAGCAATGACATTAACGGAATCACTCAAATCATTTGTCAATTTGGTGGCAAATCAAGAGGAGGAATTATACTCAAAAATATGCAAGGTGAAGAAAGTTTACCTTAAAAGATCTATTTGCGATGTGGAACCATTGGACGGGGGACCGATGATTCATGGTGTCAAATTGCAAACAGAAATGTGCAATAATGAAAATGACAATATCCCGTCCACGAGTTTTATCCAAGTGCCAAAAGAAGGCAGTACTGTATTGGTGAACTTTGTCAACAGGGATTCTGCCCATATCGCATCTTATAGCATTGTAGAAAAAGTCAGCATAGGCGTGAATGAAAGCAATGCGTTGGATAAATCGGATACTTACCAAAGCCTTGAGACAGGCAAGGTGAGCATCGTGGCTCAAAATGAGAAAGAGAACAGTCTAACTCTCGAAGCTTCGAAAAGACCAAAATCCGATGCGTCTGGAGGCGATTTCAGTAATCTGCCTGGCAGCAGAGCAATGTTGGAAAATAATGGCGATTCTGCCGCATCCGAATTGCTTTCTCAATATGAAGATGACAAGCTGAGCAAAATAAAAATGGACGCCAAGTCGGGAGATTCGACTATAGCTCTTCAAGCTGATCAGGCTTCCGACAAGTCGAGCTCCATTCGCATGGAAACATCCGGCGATGCTTCAGAGCTTGCGATGGAAACTAAGCAAGGAGAAGACAGATCAAGCATCATAGCTAATACAGATAAAATAAGCTTCATAATCGATAAGTCATGGACTATCGACATGAATAAAGGTGGCGATCTACAAATGACTGCCTTGGATAATGGTACAGACATTTTGATAAGCAATAAGGGGGCGATTACTATCGAAAATGAAGACTCTACGATTACAATGACTGGATCAGAGATAACTATTGACAATGGTGGAGCAAATATAAAAATGTCCGGATCGGAAGTGAATATAAATAAAGGAAGTTTGAAAATAATGTAATATGAATATGGCAGAGCAACAACCTAAACTCGAATGCGGTCATGATCGGGACCAGTTTAATACAGAAGAAAAGTGCTTGAAATGCATCTATCAAGACTCGATCAAAGTGTATGAGGATTTTTTCACGGAAGAAGAATGCGACTATATTGTGAAGCTTAGCCAGGGAAGTTTTGAAAGAAGCTTCACCGGCGGCGATCAAAAAACCATTTCCGATATAAGAACAAGCTACAGCGCTTTCTTTGACGGTTGGGATAATAAGCGTATAAGACCTCTCTATGATAGAGTAGCTAAGCTTATGAAGATCAATGCGGAGAATATAGAGCCTTTTCAATGCGTGTCATATGAGGATTTTCAATATTACAAGCCGCATTTAGATGCCTTTGATATAGAGGGAAGCGATAAGACCTTGATGCATGGAGGCCAAAGGTGGGGAACATTGCTTGTGTATCTTACTGACGATTACAAAGGAGGAGAGACTTACTTTCCGGAAATAGGGTACAAGGTAAAGCCTAAAAAAGGAAAAGCTATCTTTTTCTTCAATCTCGATGACAAAGGCAACAGACATCCCTATTCTTTGCATACTGGATTGCCTGTGTACGAAGGCAAGAAATACGCTTGCAATATCTGGTTGAGAGAGAATAGTTTCCGATAACAAATGAGTCAATCCGTTGATTAAAATACATTTACAGTATTTAAGCTAATAAATAACAAGGTCCTCCTTTGAAGAGGGACAAAAGAGATGATCAAATAAATACCCTTAAAATTAATATAGCAAAATAATTTTGCTTAGGTGCCTAGCATAAACAATCCCTGGAATGTAGCATCATTTTTTGATTTGCCAATCAGCCTAAAACTCTTCCTGAAAAGGGGGGATTTTAGGCTTTTTAATTTTTAAACATTATCACGAGTTGGTTTTTACCATTCTGTTTTCCTTCGGAGGAAATGCAAAAGAGGACTTAATTAAATACCCATTTACATTCATAGTTTTCCCATATCAATAGCCAACAATCTTGCAGCATTAAATATCAATTCGAAGTATATGAGCATATACTTTGGATTAAGACTGAAAATCAATGCTTTACATATTGTTTTATAGTAATGTGTAAACAAAAAATCCCGAGGCGTGAGCAACGGGATTTTTGGTATTTGCAATAAACTTTGATTATTTATCTTCTAGGTAATCTTTCATAGAGAATTCACATCGACTTGGCTCAATATATCGCTCACAGGAGATTAAATCACCTGCAGAATAAAAATCAATATCCTTATCCCCATTATGAGGGTTCCAAGATACCTCATTATTTTCCCTATTTTTGTGAACAAAATATTTACGAACAATCTTATATTGATTTTCTATTTTAGCAATAAAAAAACAATCAAAATATTTTAAATTAAATACTTTGTCTGGGTTAGATATTGAAATATAAGCTAAGTATAAATCTTTATATTTTTCATTTTTATAATGACTTATTTTAAATATTATACGTGGTTTATAATCAAAACCATTTTCCCATTTTTTATAGTATTCTGAGTCTTTTAATTTATTTATTGGAATCAAACCAAATGAATTATTTAACTCATCGATACACTGTGAATTCATATGATTCAATTTCATGTTGTACTCATTCAAGTCAGGTTTTAATTTTGCTTGTTTTGTACTTATTTCAGCTAGAAAGAAATTGTTTAAAAATTTAACAATATTATTCATTTAATAAATGATTTTTAAGTGTTTTGTCATCTTCAATACCTACTTCAATTGGCCCATGTGAAATTGGAAATATGACTTCATTATTATTATTATCTTTACTAACTGCTGAAATGGATGTGGCTTCATAATTTACACTTTTTACCATAACAGGATCATTTATCTTTGCGAGTTCACTTACTTGGTTTTTCAGCTCTTTATTTTTTTGTTCACCTGATGACCATTTGATAGATTTATCATCATTTAAGAAATTAAATACTTCTCTATCAATAAGCTTATCCCAAGTTGATGTTATTGTCATGTCAAATGTAATATAAGCATTTGGGTATTTCTCTTGAGTATTTTCTTGAAGTACTTCAAGAAGTTCCATTATTTCATCCTCAGCATTCCTCATGATTACTTGATTATAATGACTAGAAGTTGTTAGTAAGTTAAGTGCTTCTTTATAACCTGAGCCCATAAACATATTTGCAAGTATATGAGAATTGTCAAACATTGCAACAATTGAATTATCATAATTATATTTTTGCTTGATTATTTCTTTTTCTTCACCTTTTTCATTTTTCTCTTTTTCAATGACTGTCCTTTCTATAACACCTCTCTCTTCTAAATATTCTTTTTTCTTTTGTTCAAGTTCTTTTATTTTTACAGGATCGTTTTCATTCTCTATTTTAGCGTTTATATCTTCGATTCCTTTTTTAAATTCTTGTTTTGTAATTCGATTACTTTCTTTACTTTCCCCTCTTTCTTCAATAGCTGTATCAGTTAACTTGTAATTACCTATTCCAGTCCGTATATTATTAATTTTATCAACATTATCTTTTTGCTTAGCTGATTTAGTAATTCCTCTACCAAATTCATGTAGAATTAAGTTTCTACCTGTTGTACTTTGTGTTACATGATCACCATTTACTTCAATGAATGAAGTGAATTCTTGGCCGGTAGGTATATCTTCATTATTTTCATCTTTTTCTTTATATATATAAGTTACTTCTAGAGTATTTCCTTGAAGCGTGATTGATTGGATATATGGTTTGAACCTATTATGATCACTTACAGAACCAATTTTTGCTCTTCGGTCATTATATTCATGGCTTTCTAAATAATCATATAACTCTTTTCTTTTTTTGCCATTTTTTACAATAGAAACTTTTGGATGTGATATAATATAGCCTTTTATGTTTTTATTATGTATTGAATAGCCAATATTTCCTACTTTTTTGCCAATTTCATTTCTTGATTCATTCTTAGATACACGTATTTCATTTTCTCCAATCATATCTAATTTATAATCGTTATCATTAATTTTATATAATAAATATCCACTTGCAAGATATTTATAGTGATTTATAATATGATTTCGACGTTCGGATAGATCTGGCTTTTTATTTAATTCATTATATTCAAACTTCTTTTCATCAGGGCTTGCACTATATAAATATTCGATGAAAGAATTACTCCCTTGGTTAGTCCCAGAAAAATAATGAGGTTTATCTTTATTATTTAGCTTTAAGCCTAGTTTAGTATTACTATAAGTTTCTACAATTTTATGACTACTACTTTGGTTAAGCTCACTTTCTTTTAGAGCAAATCCATTTATTATTCCTTTTTCAAAATTATTTATATAATTTTGTTTGTCTGAGATATTCTTATGCTTGGTGATTTCCTCGTAAATATTTTTCCTCAGATTTTCGTCACCTTTGATAAGTTTCCTGACTATCGTATTGATGCTTTTTGTTGAAACAATTATACCGTTTTTGCCATTAGCTTCTCCAGTATTACCTATAATAGATTTACTAGTTTGACCTTTGATAAAAATAGTTTCTGGCTCTTGACTTATGTATCCATCACTTGATAGTAAATATGCTTTTTTAATAGAATCGCCAAAATTATCAAGTAAAAGTTTAATATATATGATACTTTTATCTTGTTCATTCTCAATATTTTGATCTTTACTCTTAGCTTGTTTTAACCTTTTGTTAAAGTTCGTTTTATCTTTTTTGTGGTATTCATTGATAATTTCATCAAATACCTCATCTACTTTTATTGCATCGGACTCAATATTTTTTGTGATTTTTTCTAGTTTTGATATTGCGTCTTTTAATTCTTCTTTCTTTTTGCCATCTTTTTCTAATTTTAATTTAGCATTCCATTCCTTAAGTCTGTGTTCCATCGATTTAGGAGTAGATGCCAACATTAATACAGGTCCCTTTGGAGTATCTTTAAACCAAAGCCTATGTTTATGGCCATCTTTTTCTTCGAACTTAACCACTTTACCTACTTCCGAATCTTCAAGCTTTTTGTCTTTATTTTTTTCTTTTGATTTTTCATCATTGACTAATCTCTTATTGTCGTCTTGACGATCAGCAGATGATCTATTACCACCTTTTTTACCTTTTCTGAATTTCTTGATCTTATTCAGCAACCAATCAATGACTTTGTCGATATGCGGTTGGATCTTCTTTTGGATGCTATTGATGAGCTCTTGAACTTTCTTTACGATACCTCCCAAGTCAAGCCATTTGGCTAGGAATCCTAAGATAAGCGGAATCGTCTTGGCCAGCGAAGCTTCGATCGCTTTGGCTGCTGCGCCTATATTGCCTTGCGCGATAGCCGCTACAGAGTCAAATACCGACTCGGCGAAGCTCATGATTCGATTGATATTATCAATAAAGAATGTGATCGCTTTATATATAGTTTCTACTACTGTCAGCAAAGCTCCCGCAGGATTGGCCATAAGCAATAGTTTCTTGATACCGGACACGATGATCTTATTGATGGCCCAGTTCTTAAGTCCATCGATAAAGGTTGTTTTCACTTCTTCCGCCTTGTCTTTGAGCATGTCCCAAAGCACTACCAGTCCGCCTTCGCGCACTTGTTGGATGATGTCAAGGCTCTGTTCAGCGATTTCGATGCCTCTTTCTACTTTTTTGCCTCCTTTTTCGATCAAGCGGGCTTTGATATTCTCCCAAGTCAATCCCATGATTTGTAGCGCCAGATCAAACACGCCTTTCAGGTTCAACTCTGCAGGCATAGTGATGGACAGTCCGCTTGTAGCGCCAGTAAGCCAAGTCACGAAGCCGTTTTTCAAATGCTCGACAATGTTTTCTCCAAAATTCTCAACTCCTACGCCGATGGCCTTAAGGATATTTTTGATAAAGCCTATAGGATCAGCGAATAGCATCTGCATGGCATTTTTGCCCTTTTCGAAAATAGCCATGATCTGAGAAGGATCGATGCCGGCTGCTGCGAATAGTTCTTGCGCAAATAGCTTGATCGCATTTTCCGTCATTTCGGCGAACTTGCTGAAAAGGCTTTGATTCTCCTCAATGATTTTGTCGATTTTGCCTTGGATCATTTCCACAGATTCTTGCTGCTTCTTGATCATTGCTTCTTTAAGCTCTTTGGCTTGCGTATTGACTTCATCGGTAAGCGCGTTTAACTTACCGGTGATAGCGTCAGCACTTTCTTTGATGCCGTTTTGCACATCAATAGGCAAAGTCTTTTGGTAATCGTCAATTTCTTGATGAGCCTTGTTTATTATGTTTTTGCACTCAATGATAACTTTCTGGTTGGAAGCCGTAATATCCGCAATGGCTTTGTTTACGCTGTTTTCGAATTTGCGCTTTTCATCTTCGAACATTTCAGACATTCCAGGAATCTCATCAATATCCACAAATGCCAAATCATACAATCTCTGCAAGAGGTTTCTCTCTTTTTTATAATTGTATTCAATAGTATCTTGACGTCGAGTAACATTGTCTGTGAATATGCGCTCGGCTCTTGCAATACGAGATTCAAAATCAGTCATGGAGTCATCCTCAAGCGATTCCAGTTTGTCATCCACAGTAGATTTGGCCGTATTGAAGATGTTCTCCATATGCTTTGTAGCATTTGCTTTTTGCTCTTCCAGAGAAGCTTTTTTGTTTACTTGCTCGCTGCCGATTTGGCTGAGTTTTGCCTTTTTGTTGTTGATGATATTTTGCTGGCCTGCTTTGGACATTTCTTCCAATTGCTGGTCGGACTCTTTGGACAAATTGGTTCTGGTGTCCAGAATGTCTTGCTGCTGAGACTGATTAACTGACTCAAGGGACTCGATATCTCTGAATGCCTTGGCCAATGGAGTATCGCCCAGGCTAGCCATCGCTTCCTTATTGTATCCGACTTGCTCTATTATTGATTGCCCTGCTTTAGAATATGCATTTATGTCCAAATGATCTTCAGTCATCTCAGGCACTAATCCAGATGCCAGCCCATCTTGAGCACTATTCACTTGCTCAGCTGGAGGCAATGGAGTAGCTTTTGGTGCTGCAGCTGCTTTAGGCTTCGTATTTATCGCGCTAAACGATCCTGTGACTTCATTGGATTGAGAATTAACCAAAGACTTGACCGAAGAAGTCATTTTTTTGGCTGTTCCACGAGTTTTAAACTTCTTAAGATCCTCTACTTTTTCCGGCAACACGGATTCTATGCCCTTCTTCAATGATCTCGTATTTTCAGAAACACTTGGTTTCTGAGGAGTGACGCTTTTCATTCCGGATACGAGCGAAGCATTGGCTTTCGCTTGCATTTCTTCCGGCTTCGTAACCAAAGATCTTTGTATTTGAAGGGCTTTTTGTCCGGCGCTTTCTGTTTGCTTATGCGCGCTGATGGCTCTTTTTGTCTTTTTCAAGCCTTTGGAAAGCGTCTTTTTCGCTTCACTGCCAATATCTATTTTTACCGCATCGATTTTAGGTATATTAAAATCGACCTTAAGATCTTTGGTCTCTTCTGTTTTTTCAGAAGATTCAGTTTTTTTCTCAAGTTCAATATTAGTTGCTTCTGGATCTAGAGATGAGTCTTGTTCAATGATAGGAATATTCTTGTTGATTTGTCTATCAGTGATGTTGTCTGCTTGAACATCATCCTTAGTTGCTGAAGCGCCTGATGAGGATTTTTCAGATTTAAGCCATGGATAATTCAATTGTCCATCAACGGAATCATCTTTTGTAGGTGGCTTGGCTTCTAGTATTTCGGGTTGTTTATTTATTTGATCATAGTCTATCGTCGGATCGAATTTAACCGCCGCCGGCTTGCTCTCTTGAATAGAGCTTGCGCTTTGGACGGGCTTTCGCCGATTTTTCGACTTGTTTATATCTTCACTTTCATGTGTAATCATATCCTTTTCACTTTTCTCTGTAAATAGTCTGAAATAATATGGATAAGTTTATTCCTCCGGATAGAGGGAAACACCTTGAAGATAGCAAGTTAAAATGGCTTGAAAATATTGTAATATAGTAATATGATTAACTTGTTTTATGATAACGTAATTATCGGTTGTCTTAAAAATTTTAGTTCAAATTGAGGGGAAAAAAGTGGATTGAATATTTTTTAGCATTACTAATTTTATTACTTTTAAGTATCGATTCAGACTTGTAATAAAGTTTGTTAAAATATATTTTAAATGTATAATATACTTGATTTTATGGCTATATTTTGTTATTTTAAAAATATATTTCATGAAATAAAATATAATTTCACACTAAACAATAACACTAAAATAATCGCATCATGTTTTCAATTAACAACAACAGGGAAAAAGGAATTAAAAAGGGTAGAAACGCGGAATTAGTAGAGAGAAGAAATAAAGCACTAATTAAACGATTCTACTATTGGACTGAACTAAAAAGGAGAAGGTTCGATGATACCTTGCAAATATTAAGTTCGGATGAGTTTTATATATCCGAGCAGACTATTGAAAACATTTTGAGAAAAAACGTCACTTATTTAGAAGTGATATTGGAGAAAAAACCTTCTTTAAATCAACTGAAAAAATACTGAGATAAAGCCAATGCGTGCTTTATCATTTTGAGCCGTCAAAGTGAAGCGCCTTTTATAATTTGATCGAAAGCAAATGATCGTTCATATCTTCGGTGCCGGCTTTGATGGTGTTCAATAAATACATTCGAAATGCGGTTCTTTGATTTTTAGGACTGTCGTCAGGTATGGGCATAAGAGCTTTGGCTTTGGTGAATCTATTATACCATATGTTCCAAAACATGCCAGTGAATTCCACTTTTTCCGGTATGTTCTTCAAGTCAAAACTTCCGGGAGCGGACAAATATTCCAATCGAAATGTGCGATATAAGTCTACAAACTGTTTTCTTAAGTGAAGATAGGTTTCAAGTTGCTTTTCGTAAGAGGTAGATTTGGTTTCTTCTTTTATTTTTTGGCTGTTTACATGAGCTTTGGCTTCTTTTCGTATTCCATTTTTATAGGCTTTTATCCATTGATTGATGGTTTTTTTATTGATGCCGTAATATTCGCCAAATTCTCCGATGATGCCGTATTCGAAAACGATGTCAAGCTCGTCGATAGACAGGTCTGAATGGATTTTGGCGAGATTGACGATGTCCGCGATGACCTGGTTGAATTCATTGTTGTCTTGAAGCCAAGTCAATTTCAACGAAGTTTGCCTTCTAGCATCCTTGAGAAATAGAGAGATTTTATTGGCAAGCGTGTCATACCCTTTTTCATGGGACAAAACATTGCAAATACTGTCGCTCTTTAGCGCATTGGATATTGATTGATATGTATTGGGAGCCATCATTATTTTTGAGAAAGAGTGTGATTGTATTCTGAGGAAGACCAATTTTTTATAGCTTCATCAAGAGCATATTCCAATGAAGAACAATTTCCTATTTCTGAAGATTCTATTATTTCATTGTTATAGCTTTCTTTTATTATCTGTGCATTTTTGTCAATAGCCATGTCTTGTTTTTGCACATAGCTATTGGCATTATGGCACATAGTGTTAAGACTATTTGTATTATCTTCTTTGATGCCAATCTGTGGAAATATTTTTCGTTTATTCCCTTCACTTTTATTGACCGATGATTTGATAAAGCCATTTGCTTGCAATGCATTGATAAGCCGGCTTACTGAATGAGCGCTTATGTGGTATTGATTGGCAAAATGACTGTTGGTCGCGTAACAATATCCTTTTTTTCGACTTAACAACAAGATATCTCCATAGATTAGTTTTGCTGTAGCAGTTAGCTTTTCGCTCTTGCGAACCTGATCAGGTATGATGATATAATAACTTATTTCTTTTGACATAGTATGTTGATTTACAGTGTGTTTAATCTATCCATAAAGAGGCAATTCAAAGCTGTCGCTTGGGTAGTTTGCTGGATTGATATTGTTCAATGAATGTCCATTGAGAACTTTTTCATACAGCTTGAGATAATCATCTGTCATTTTAAAATGATTGAAATTATCGCAAACATACTCATGGCACTTCTTTCGATTGTAGTCATCAATATGATGCAAAGCCTCGATAAGCTCAGAAGCGTTATTAGATAAAAATCCGACCTCGGGAATAATGAGCTCTGGCAAAGATCCGTAAGGAGTCCCAAATACTGGACATCCAAAATACAAGGCTTCTATCATAGCGATTCCAAAAGGCTCGTGCCATATCACAGGAAATAAAAGAGCTTTGGATGAATTGATAACTTGATTCTTCTCAATGCCGCCAATCATTCCTTTGTAGTTCACATTGTCATTGGATTCGCCCCAACCTCCAGCTACTGTCAATTGTTCTCCGACCATTTTGCTGATGGTTATAGCGCTTATCAAATTTTTTACTTTTAGAGAGGCTTTCGCTAAAAACAGCAGGTTTTCTCTTCTTGAGGACCAGTTTACAACACCATAGTCGTCAGTATTTATTCCGATATGCACGAAAGATTCGGAGTTATGTCTAGCTGCATGATTTTTAGAGACGAATACAGAATTGGTTCCCAATGGTTGGAAAGTGGGATAGTTGCCGTGAATGGTTGTCAAATGCGGCTTTTTATCGAAAGGTTGGTTTATTGGAAAATTAAAATGAACGATATCGACATAATCAGGTATTTGCTGACTTAGAGGCGTTAAGGGGTTATACTCTATTACTTGAGCAAATGGGCAGTAAGATCCTTTACCTACCAGATAGCTTATTTGGTGGCCTCTTCGATTAAGTTCTTCTCCCAACCACCATATGAATCGTTCAACAGCCCCGTATTTTGATACTGGTATGGTCGCGTCGTCAACAAATAGTATATGCATTGGATTTATCTTTTTTATCAAAATAATAGATATGCATATGCGTATCAAATTAACTAATTAGTGATAATATTTTACAGTCTATGATAATTTAACTGCAAACTATGATAATTTATCATTTTTCCCGCAAATAACTTATAGTGAAGGCTTTATGGTTATTTTGCTATTCTTTAAAACGATTGAAAATTAAGTCAAATCAGGGTTAGTGTTTTTTGTATCATTCATTATTCGGAATGAACATTATTATAAGCTTGCTGATATTTATCTTGATTATTAGAAATCACATGATAATAATATCCAATTTAGCCTTGCTCTTTTATGAGTACTTTAGCTTGAATTTAAAAGTTTAAGCAATGACTGAGACTAATGATAATCTTTTCATTCCGAGCGGCAATAAACTCTCAATTAAGCAATTTATGCTTGATGATGATGGTAAGTTTATAGTAGACGAAGATGGGAATAAAAAAACTAAAATCGAGCAAGTCGATATAATGAAACTCAACACTTTATACCTTGATAATAAGAATATTACCAATGGGTTTTGGTCTAAAGTATTGGCGGATAAGGAAAAAGCGATTGATTTGCAGGAGGAAGATTTTGAGGGATCCGGCCTTATTACCACAAGTGTTTCGCATGGTTTTACAGACAATATAGGGAAATGGTATTTTGGTTCTGGAGAAGTAAAGTTTAAAACAGATACTGAAGAAACAGAATTAAATGCTGCTAAGAATCATTTAAAATCATCAAGTCACATAGTAGCGATAAACTTTTCAAAATCTGATCTGAAAAAACTGAATTTATTTGCTTCAGCATCTGAATTTATGCCAAAAGTTTATATAGATATTTTGATTGCTAATGACTGCAATATTTCATCTGTAGAAAACATATGCTCTTACTCGTATTTGGCTTGGGCAAAAAAAGATCCTTTGACATTGATCGGATTGAAGACTATTTCCTTGGATGGTAACCCATTAGTCAGTTTGCCTTCATCGATGTTTAGACACACTAATTTGCAATTCTTGTCACTGGCTAACAATCCATTGTATATTGCTGACAAAAATGCTAAGGGCAACAGAAATGGCTTGAAATCATTGCCATCAGAGTTGAAAAATTTGAGAAACTTAAAAACCTTAAATCTCAGAAATTCAGGATTAAAAGAGTTGCCTGATGATATTGGAAATTGCATTAACCTGGAGAGTCTTGATCTGAGTCATAATCAAATAAGAGAATTGCCTGCGAGCATTGGCAAGTTGAAAAAGCTAAAAACACTGATGCTTAACGATAATTTGCTAGCATCTCTTCCCGATACTATTTATCAATGGGACAATATAGAAACCATTGTCTTGGAAAATAACCGGCTAAAGAAAGTGCCTAAAGGATTTTTGACAATATTCAATAAATCCAAGGACTCTGCAACAATAAAGCTTGTGAAGTGGGGAAGTAAAGAAACCATAGAAATAAAAGAATTAAATCCGTCTACAGGAAAAGAAGAAGTCATTGAAACGATAGAACCTTCCAACCCGTGGTATGCATACCCTTATGGTGATGAAGAAGTGTTCTTGCAAGAGTAAAATCAAGTTTTAAATAGAGACATTAGCATGAAAAGTATATTGAACAAAAAATTCAAGTTGATTGTAACGCCTCAGTCAGCTTCTTTGCCGGGAAAGATGGTTTTGGAAAGCTCAGACTTATTTCCTACTTATTCTCAAAAAGTAAAAGTGGACAATGCCGAGGGGGTGGTAGAAATAGCCGAACCGCCAGGGGGCATGCATACCTCTCTTGGATGTAGCGCCGTGGGGCCTCTTAAAGCTTCACCTCCAGTGCCTCCGGGACAATTTGCTCCAGTAAAAGGGGAAGCTACAAAAGTGGAGTTTGATAATGGCAAACCTGTGCTTGATGACCTAACGATCGATTGCAAATGTACAGGAACTTATATTCCACCTGGATCGCCTTCGCCAGCGCCTTTCAATGGAGCATGCCAGATCAAAGCGCTTTTCGCAGGTCAAGCTAAAGTTACCGCTAAATAATAATAAGCAGTTTGCTTAACAGCGAACTGCTTGATAATATTTAATGTTATATGATACTACTTGTATCTTTCTTCATCAATGCAGCTCTCCAATAATTCTTTGTGAACAATCATATTCTTGGACAAAATACATTTGAGGCTTATCCTTTTAAGCACATTGATGATGGATGCAGCGGATAATTTATTGGCTTTGACGATTTGTGTTAAATCGAGATCATCGGACTTTTGCAGACGGCTTGGCCAATAGGTCTCCCAGAGTTTTTGTCTATTTTCATAATCAGGCAATTCAAAAGGAATGCTTAATTCGAATCTTCGCATAAAAGCAGAATCCATGTTTTGCTTTAAATTGGTGGCAATGATGATGATGCCATCGAAGTCTTCTATTCGCTGCAATAAATACGCTATTTCTTGATTCGCGTAATGAGATGATTTGTGATCGGATTGTTGACTGCTTCTTTTACCCAAAAGAGCATCTCCCTCGTCAAAAAACAAAATCCAATCTTTTCCTTCAGCCATAGCGAATAATTGCTCCAAATTTTTATTCGTTTCTCCGATATATTTACTTACGATATTCGGGACATCAACTCGATATACAGGTTTTCCCAGTTTTTTGCCTAAAGCAGTAGCTGTAAGCGTTTTGCCTGTTCCGCTTGGTCCATGAAATATAATCCGGATGCCTTTTTTCATATGTTTTCCAAAACCCATTTCTTGAGCTAAAGTATCCTTATGATAATGGTAGGATACAGCTTCGTTAAGCTTTTCGGATGTTTTACTATTGAATACGATATCAGACCATTCTAATTTAGTAGTAATGAGTTTAGCCGGAAATTTTTCTTGTTCGTTTTCCATAGATTGTTGTTCTTGACTGTCATTTTGTAAATCCAGCATTTTCAGCAATTTGCTCGTAGGCTCAAGAGGCTTGAAAAGCGGGGACTCGGTAGCTTTAATATCAACTTCAGCCAATCTTAACCAATGATTGCTCACCATAGGATTGGAGGAACTTGTATAGGCTTGTTGTATTGATATTCTGTGTTGATAGTTCTCTCCAGTCGCCATTCTCAAAAATGTTTCATTGGTAGGCAATGCAAAGCCCTCAGGGCTAAGGTAGAGAGCGAAATCATTGGAGGGATTTTTAAAAATGTCAATGATGGCAGGACAAGCAGTCGCGGCAAGCGATAATGCAAGCAATAGCCTTTGGTATGGGTCCTCTTCGTTGGTTTCTTTAAAGATTGATTGATATGATGTGTTTGAGATTTCTGGCAATAAATTATCTTCGGCGAGCAAGTGAAAATCCGTAGATTTGTCCTGATTTCTCGCTTCGAAAATCTTTTTAATCCATTTGAATTCTTCAAATAATTGTTCGGCAGTTGACATAGTTGAGGCTTTTAAAATTATTAAATACCGGCAAAATTAATATGCATGAAAAAGAGAATATTGCCGGCATTGAATATATATGATTATTAAGGCATTAATACTGTAACGACTCTTTGTTAATCGTTTATTTGACTATTTGAAATGTCATTTTTAACACTGGAAACATAGTGGTTCATTATACCTTTGAACGCCAAAGCATTGATTCTCAGATTATCGTAGGCAAAGTCTTGAGTTCGTGCGGTTTCTATCTTTCCATCATAGCTAATTTGCCTTATGCAGCAATCACTTGTGGCATTTGCATCTCCACTCAAAGCCGAAAAGCTATATTGGGCTTGAAGATCATCAGCGCTCATTCGGTTGATTTTAGTAACTTCCTGGCATATCGAGTCGATCATATTCAAATGAGCCTCTGCGCTGGAATTCGGGTTTCCGTCAAGCTGGGTAACAAAAAACAACGAAAATTCAGCTTCTACCACTTGGGGCCTGTCTGTTTGAAAGTGAAAGTCTGTATTTTTGATATCCAGCATAATAGCAGGAAGGTCTTCCCTTGAGTCAAGGTCGTATTTCTTCATTTGATTGCTATACAAGTCAAAAGTGATTTCCATTTGACCTATTTGCGCTTCCTGAATAATCTTATTCATGAATTTGTACAAGTAACTAAACATGTCTAATCTGATTTAAGTGTTGATATGATTAAATAAGGCTTGTTGCTTGTCATATGCAATAAGCTCATTGAGCAAAAGTCGAAAAAAGAAAAGACAAAAAACGCTCGCTTCTTCATGATGAAAATACATGATTTTATGATGACCTCCAGTTCTATTGTCACTATGTGTTGATTTGTAAAGTAGTGCTATTAAGTAGACTTTTGTTAGGCGCTAAGTAATATTAGAATTGTCAGAAGCTCATCAAGAAATAAATGTATAACCATACTTACCAGTTCTATGCATTGACCATGTACTGTTCTGAATCAAGCTTTAAGCGCATGATTTCAAGAATTCATTGAATTGCATAATCAACAATAACGTAAAATATATATTTATGGAGATAGTTTCAATTATTTCAGCTTATGAGGATTTGCTCAAATGGGCTTTTGCTGGTTTTATTACCCTATTGCTTACGATAGTTTGGTATGCTGTGAGAGAATGGATCAGTGGGGTTAGAGAGGGGTTTTTAAAAGTTTATACCAAGTTGGAAGAATTAGTCGATGTAATTGACAAAATAGAAGTGCTGACGCATGTTCAAAACGAGCAGCTATCTCAACTAAATTCGACCATCAATAAGCATGATTCTCAAATCAGGGAACTACATGACAAAATCAATGAGGTGAAAGCTGAATATATTACATATCGCAAGAAAAATAAGTGAGTAATACAAAATGCTAGAAGAGCATAAATAAAATGTAATTAATATAAATTAAAACCAATATGGCATTAAATCAAATCAAATTTACTAAAACCCTTGGAGGGCTTGGAAGAGTTGCTCCTTCTGAGGACCATATCAGTGGATTAATATTTGCTGGAATGGATTCAGGAACAGACATTTTTGCTTTGTCAAGTCCTGAAGACTTAAATAGCTATTTAAGCCCTGGAAATCCTGAGAAGTATTCAAGCTATATTTCAAGCGAAAAGAGAAACCCGGGAGAGGCGCCTACGATTGATCATGTGATTTACTATCACGTGCAACAGTTTTTCAGCATGAACCCTACAGGGAGATTGTATTTTCAGATGCTGTCTTCTCAAATAACTAGTAGCGATATTATCGATTTCCAAAAAAGTTGTGATGGAAAAGTCCGTCAGTTGGGTGTCTTTGATGAAAGCCTTGATTTTACTGGCGATGGTTCTGGTGCTGAAACTATTATTGGCGAATTAGAATCTGCTGCTTCAACACTTGAGGAAGTTGAATTTGCTCCTTTATCAATTATTGCACAAGGTTTTGGAGATTTAGCGTCGTTCGATTCATCAGATCTTTCAGGTAAAAATGCAAAAAATGTTTCTATTACAATCGCTCAGTCAGGTTCTGGAGAAGGTTATGCAATGATCTCTACTTTAATGAATCTTTTTGATGCAGAGCAATATGTAATTACTAATTTGGCTGATATCAATACTACTTTTACAACAGGAACTGATCAAGAAATCACTGAAATGATATCAGATTTATCTGACGTAGGAGCTTCAGTATCCAAAGATAAATTGAAAATCAAATTCAAGAACAAAGTTTTAACAGAGAGAGCCGATACTGGATCAAGTTTTCCAGCGTTTACAGAGTCTATTTCTGCTCAAGTAAGAGATGGTTTCGTAATCGGATCAGTTGGAACTGTTTTGGGAGCAGTAAGCAAGTCCTCTGTTCATGAAAATATTGGATGGGTTCAAAAATTTAATCTAGGAGCAGAGTTCAATGTGCCAACTTTTGTGGATAGAACCCCTGTAAGCGAGGTAAACAAAGCTTCTTTGGACATTTTAGATGAAAATAGATTTATTTTCATGGTAAAGCATATTGGAGATGTTGGAACATATTTCAATGATAGCCATGTGGCTGATAAAGCAACGTCTGATTTTGCTTATATTGAAAGCAATAGAACAATTAATAAGGCCATCAGAGATGTAAGAGCAAGTCTTTTGCCTCAACTTAATTCACCATTGGCTGTTGACGCTACTACTGGAGGTTTGGCAATTGACACAATTAAGTTTTTTGAAAATTTGGCTGGATCGCCTTTGTCTAGAATGTTAAGAGCTGGTGAGCTAAGTGGTTTTGCAGTTGGAATCAATCCTGATCAAGATGTATTGGCTACATCTAGATTGGATATCGTATTAAAACTTGTTCCAGTTGGTGTTGCTAGAGAGATTCAAGTGAAAATCGGTTTTGCTGCTAAGGTTTCTTCTTAAGAACCTAGAGTCATAAAAGATCTATCTGTTATCATAACCGATTTAATTGGTGTAATAAAACTATGATTTGATAGGCCTGAAAAAATATAAGACTTTTGTTTCGGGTTAGTTATACAGTGGTTGTTGCGGGAGCGATTGGCCAAACATTAGTTGTAAATAATCGCTCCCAATACTTGCTGTATTTTCAAAAGGAAGATTCATAATTAGTATAATTCGTTATGTGCAATAAATTATTGCACATAACGAATTCATTAAGAATAAAAAAATATATTATGGGATTGAATAAAATCGAATTTCAAAAAGTAGCTGGAGGTTTAGGCCGTGTGGCACCTAGTGAAGATCATATCAGTGGATTGATCTTTGTCGACACTAATGCTAGCGCCAGTGAAATTAAAAAAACTATAGCATTATCTAGCGTTGAGGATTTGGAAAATGCATTTGTCTCTGAAGGTGAATCTGTATTCTCTGATTATGGCACATACCTAAGAGACAAGAAAAAAGATCCAAATATTGATGCAGTAGCTGCAACAGCTGAACATGCAGTGCATTACCATGTGAAAGAATTTTTCAGAATGAATCCTACTGGAAGATTATATTTTGGTATTAGAGAATCATTAGATTCAGCAGTTATTGTTAACTTTCAGAAAAGCACAGGTGGAAAGCTCAGACAGTTAGGGATATATGATGCATCTTTATCTGTTTCAAATTCTCAAGCGTTAAATGTGGCATCGCTTCAAGCCGCAGCTAATGAACTTGAAAATGTTGAGTTCTCGCCTCTTTCTATTTTGGTCGGTGCGAAAGTGACATTGGCTGAAGGTATTCAGCTTAATACGCTTATGGATAATACTGGAGGTAAAAATATCTCTGTGCTTATTGGTGAAAGTACTTCGGAGTTGGTTCAAAAGATCACTGAAGAGGTTAGTTTTGTAGGATGCGTTGGTACAGCGCTGGGAGCAGTAAGTAAATCATCTGTGCATGAGAATATCGGTTGGGTTCAGAAGTTTAATTTGGGTTCTGAATTCGCAAATCCAGCTTTGACAGATGGGCGAAAAGTTTCTGGTATTTCAAAAGGAGCTTTAGATTCTCTTAATGATAAGAGATATATTTTTGTAATCAAGCACGTAGGAGATGCAGGTTCTTATTTCAATGATAGCCATGTAGCGGATAGAATTACTTCTGATTTTGCTTATATCGAGAGCAATCGTACGATTGACAAAGCAGTAAGAAATGTACGCGCGAGTCTATTGCCTCAACTGAACGCTCCGCTGACAGTGGATCCATCAACTGGAGGTTTGGCTGCTGACACTATTAAATTCTTCGAAAACTTGGCTGGTTCTCCATTGCAAAGAATGACAAATTCGAATGAATTGAGCGGTTATCAAGTAGGTATCAATCCAGATCAAGACGTTTTGGCTACGTCAAGATTAGAAATCGTTCTTAAACTTGTTCCGATTGGCGTTGCGAGAGAAATTCAAGTTAAAATTGGTTTTGCAGCAAAGCTTTCATAACAATCAATATTAAGCCTAAAAGCATATAATTGCTGACAAAGCATTAGAAGCTCTTAATACCAATTCGTTATAGCAAGAATAGCAGAAAAAGTGATAGAGATTTCTTTCAAATGACTTAAACGTATTAAGGGCTTCAAGCTTACAATAATCAAATGACAAATTAAAAAATTATATAATTATGAAATTTACTCCATTAGTAAACGGTAGAACATATTCTTGGTCAGATGTGACAGTAAACGTATTGGGTAATCCTGTAGCTGGTATCACAGAAGTGACTTACGAAGAGAAGCAAGACATGGAAAATGTCTATGGAGCTGGCGACAGACCAGTAGCAAGAGGTTACGGTAAAGTAGAGGCAAGCGGATCAATCTCACTATTGGTTGATGAAGTGGAAGCTTTGATGGCTGAAGCTCCAAACGGAAGATTGACTGATATTCCTGAGTTTGATGTGGTAGTTGCTTATGAAACTGAATCAGGAGACGTAATCACTCATACAATCAAAAATTGCAAGTTCAAAGCGAATTCTAGAAGCTTCAAAACTGGCGATATGAAAATGGAAGTGAAAATGGAACTTTTGGTTTCTCATATCGAATGGCAATAGTCCATTAAATTTCAAGCTTTAAAAGCTCAACATAACCTTTAGGGGTAGTCCATGGCGGATGACACCGCCATGGATATTAAACTTCTGTCAAATCAACAATTTACAGTCCTTATGCCATTGAATGATATCAATATTGAAAAATTGCCTGGAGGCTTAGGTAGATACACTTCGGGAGGCGATCATATTAGCGGATTAATATGCTATGCGCCATGTTCCGGTATATTCGCCAAGCATGCTAGTAGTGGCAAATATACTATGCTTGCGAAAAGCGGAGAAAATCATGTTTATTATCAAATAAGAGACATAGCAACGCTGGAACGTATTGAACTTGATATTTTCCAAAATATACTTCAGAGCAATGATTCATTGGTCGATTTTCTCAATGACACGATGGGCACTGATTATATTAAAAGCGAGGATCCATTAAGTGATCCTGATGTTTATCTTCAGGCTTTGAAAAAAATCGAGGAATACGCAGTAGCGAATACTATAACTCGACAAGATACATTTTCTACAGATCCTGAATTTATCTATGCTTTGGATCGAAAAGCAAATGCAGGGATTCATTATCATGCGAGCGAATTTTTTAGAATCAATCCTAATGGAGTGCTTCACTTGATGCTTGTAAATGAAAAACCAAGCGACTTTTCGGAGTTAGCGCAATTGCAGCTATACGCTGAAGGTTCCATCAGACAAATAGGAATTTATGATCAATTTTCCGATTCTGACCCGACAACCTTGCAAAGCAATATCCAAGCAATAAATGAGCAATCCAAAATGATTGCTCCCAATGATGCTGAGAATCCCGAAGTCTACAAGCCGTTTCTTTCAATTTATTCAATTCAGCATGATGAAGATTTCGATTATGCAGCCGATTTGAAATTATTCGAAAGTCCATTTGTATGCATGTCAATCGGTCAAGATCTTTCGGGGCAAGGCTACAAGATAAACAAAGAACGTTATGTTCAAATTGTCGGAATCGACAAAGACAATAGAAGAGCATATATTAATAATTCTCATAAAGGAGAGCTTCAAGAAAATATTACTTTAAGAATCAATGGTCAAACGCTCAGTGCTAGTATTTCCAATGATCAAATCTTAACCTTTAACGAGGTTGATTTCAACGTACTTCTAGAAAATTGGATGAATTTCTCAGTGGA